>NZ_JBMIRQ010000127.1:0-92053 GCF_049195265.1 Rhodococcus sp. MALMAid1271
GAATCGCCGACAGCGGCCCGACACTCGTCAATCGTGGAAAAGCTGGGTAGACCAGCGGTCACGCCCTGCCTGGAAACAGTTCTTGCTCGTGTCGTCGATTCGGATCAACTTTCACAAGCTCATCGGTGGATTCAGGCTAAGTGCGCAGAACGGCTGGCTCACCGACGGTGAAGCCCGGTCCGACCACCGCGGCCAGACGCTCGAGCCGTTCCGAGAGCTCGGCAGGATCCTGGTTCGATACCCACGGCCCGAGGCCGCCGACATGGGCGGGGAATCCGTAGGCCAGTGTCAGCATGAGGTCGATATCGCCGGAACGATCGGCAATGCCTTCGGCTAACAACAACGATGCCTCGTTCACCATGGACAACAGAACGCGGTCGACGATCGCGTCCTCGGTGAACGGACGGCGTTCGATTCCCTTTCGCGCTGCGGATCGGTCGATCAGCTCGTGGACGGCCGGGTCGGCGATCGCGGTTCGAGAACCGTCGACGTAGCGATACCAACCTGCGCCGGTTTTCTGGCCGAATCGGCCCTGCTCGCACAGAGTGTCCGCGACGTCCGGATACCGTTCGGCGGGATTGCGATCGGCACTTCTCGCTTGCCGCATCCGCCAGGCGATGTCGAGCCCGGACATGTCCGAGACAGCGAACGGCCCCATCGCGAAACCGAACTGGACCAACGCCCGGTCGACCTGCTCCGGGTAGGCACCCTCTTCGAGCATCAGCTCGCATTGGCGACGATACGCGTTGTAGATCCGGTTCCCGATGAACCCGTCGCACACGCCCGCAACGATCGGCAGCTTCTTCAACACGGTCGCCGCTGTCAACGCTCGGTCCAATGCTTCTCGCGAGGTCTCTCGGCCTCGCACTACTTCGAGCACCGCGGCGCGGTGCGCAGGGCTGAAGAAGTGCATCCCCACTACCCGACCGGGACGATCGACCGCCGTCGCAAGCTCGTCGACATCCAGATACGACGTATTGGTGGCCAGAGTGACATGCGGACGAACCACATTCTGAAGCCGTTGCAGCAGTTCCTTCTTGACCGCCATGTCCTCGAAGACAGCCTCGATGACAAGGTTGCATTCGTCCAAGGATTCCACCGAACGACCAGGGCTCAGGAGCATCATGCGCTCGTCGACATCGTGCTGGCTCAGCCGCCCCTGCGCTACCGACCGCTCGTACGTCGAACGCAACTTCTCGGTTGCCCGCACCGCCATGTCGGGATCCCTGTCCACGAGGACCACGGACTTCCCCGCCTCGACGAAGGCACGAGCGATGCCGGCTCCCATCGTTCCTGCGCCGACGACACCCACAGAATCGACCTCCCGCGGTGACGTCGGCTTGTTCGCCTTCGCCGTTTCGCGTCTGGCGAAGAACAGGTGACGCAAAGCCGCGGCTTCCGGACCGTTGCGCAGTCTGGTGAATTCGGCTCGCTCGAAGGCGAGCGCGGACGGCGCAGACAGCGCAACGCCGTTGAGAATCGCCGTCACCGCTGCCGCGTACTGCGGTCGCCCGCGTCCCCGAGTCAGCACAGTGTGTGCGGTCTGCTCGAGCTCACCCGGTGCGTCGACCGACACGATCGGAAGGTCCATCAGAACACGCTTACCCGAGCAGTTCCGAGCGAACGACACTGCAGCAGAACGAAGATCACCGTCGGCGAGGCCGTCGACGAGGCCGTTGTCAGCAGCCCATCGCACCGGCATCGACTTACCGGAGGTGATCAGCTCGAGAGTTCGAGAGGGTCCGATGATGCGCAGTGGTCGCTGAGTGCCGCCTGCACCGGGGATCATTCCGAGGCCGATCTCCGGCAATCCCACGACTGTCCCGGGCGCAGCGATTCGATAGTCACAGCCGAGCGCCAACTCGAAGCCACCGCCCAGCGTCGAGCCGGAGATGGCCGCGACGACAGCCTTGCCAGAGACCTCGATTGCCGCGATGACCGTAGGCAATGTCGGCTCTGGGACGGGCCCGTCGAACTCTTTCAGATCCGAGCCGGATACGAAGTGTGTGCCCGCTCCGACGATCACGATCGACTCGATCGCACCGTCTGCATTCGCGGCTCCGAGTCCATCCAAGAGCCCTTGCCGAACTGCTGCACTGCTCGCATTGACCGGAGGATTGTCGATCGTCAGAACCGCCACCCCATCCTCGACCTCGTAGGACACGACGCTTCGCACCGCCACCGGCGTCGAGGTCATCGGGCGTCTTCCTGCCTCGGTGCACGCTGGCTGAACTTCCGGTCGAACACTTCCTCGGCGATGCGGTTCTTCAACATCTCGATCGATCCTCCGGCGATCATCCAGCCGCGGGTACGGCGCATGCAGTATTCGACCAGGGATTCGCAGCTGTAGCCCAGTGCCCCCATCGCCTGCATTGCTTCGTTGGCGGCGAGGAATCCTGCTTCGTTGGCGGCGAGCTTGGCCACCGAGGTCTCGTACGCGGACGGCAGGCCGGCCGCGGCATTGCGGACTGCGCGCTCGAGCAGCAGCTCGGCACCGTCGAGGGCAACCGCGACCTCGGCAAACTTCCACTGCAAGCCTTGGAATTCGTTGAGGGTACGGCCGAACTGGGTGCGCTCGCCCACGTGGGTACGAGCGGTGTCGAAGGCCAGGCGTCCCAGAGCCAATGCGCGCGAGGCGTTTCCGATGCGCTCGACATTGAACCCGCTCATCTGCTTCTTGAACCCACCCGGTCCGAGCAAGATGTTCTCGCGCGGCACCCACACGTTGTCGAAGTAGAGCTGGCACCACTGTTCGCCGCTCATGTAGTTCGAGGGCTTACCGAACGAGAGTCCTTCGGCACCGCGCTCGACGAGAACGGAGCCGATGTTGCGAGTGCCGGGGCCGAAGCGGACGTAGATCAGGAACAACGTGGCGTCGACGCTGTGGGTGCCCCAGATCTTGGTGCCGTTGAGCCGGTACCCGTCACCGTCCTCGGTCACCGAGGTCTCCAGCTCGGTTGCCGCCGAACCTGCCCCCGGCTCACTCATGCCGAGGCTGATCAGGGCATTGCCCGACAACAGGTCCGGTAGGTACTTGTGCTTCTGCTCCTCGGTACCGAACTCCGCGAAAGTACGGATCGCGCCGAAGTTACCGGCCTGCAAAATGTCGGCACTCTTGGGGCACGAGCGAGCAACTTCCTGGATGACGGCCACCGCGTCGGCCAAGGATGCTCCCTGGCCACCGTCCTTCTCGGCGATGGTCAGGCCCAGAAGATCCTGCGCGCCCAGCAGGCGAGCGATGTCCCACGAGTAGGCAGGGTCATGGGCACGTTCGAGGGCTCCGTCGGCGAGGTGCCGTTTCGCGAAGGCGCGAACCGAATCCACCAGTGCATCACGGTCGGTCATCACTGCGGTCATGATTGTCCTTCTCTCGATATTCTATAGATTCATGAAGTCTGCGAGATCGCTCTCGATTACGGCCACGTCAGCCCATATAACCGAACGCCTGTTTCCAAATCTCTTCGTCGCGCGCCGCGAATTCGTCGTACTCCTCTTCGGTGAAGAGATGGAACTGCGGCGAATTTGCGTGCGGCAGTTGATACTTGTCGCCTGCCTTGATCGGGTCCATGTCGGTACGCGCCGGGACGAACCCCTGCGCCGCTGCGAATCCCTGCCCAGACTTGGACATCGTCCAATTCATGAACACCTGCGCGGCTGGATTGGCGAGACCGTTCGCAGTCATGCCCATCAAGTTTTCCGACGCCGACACGCCCTTGTCGGGAATTACCAATTCGAGAGGCGCTCCGGCGAGTTCGGCCGCGAAAGCGTTGTTGAAGCTCAGCGATGCGATGGAGATTTCGCCGCGGGCGAGAGCATCGACCTCGGTGGACGTCGAATCGAAGATGCGTGGATTCTGCTCTCCCTGCTTTTTCAGGAAGTCCTCACCGAGTGTGGAGATCTGGAAGTTGGCCAACGCATTGAGCGTTCCGCCGGTGGTCACCGCGACGACACCGAGCTTCCCCTTGTACTTCGGATCGATCAGATCCTCCCACTGGGTGGGCCGATCCTCCTCGACGATCGCATCGTTGTATCCCATTGCGTTCACGAAGTAGTAACAGTTGAGATAGGTCTCGCGCAGACCGGTGTTCTGCTGACGAAGCACATCGTCGAAAGGGGTTGCGTACGGGACGAATACACCCTGCTCGGAGAACTGTTTCGCCACTCGGGGATCGGTCACACGCGCAATGTCGGCACCGAGTTTGCCTGCGCCTTGCTCGGATAGAACCCGCTCGGCGAGCTTGTTCGTCGGAAGGCGCGTCAGCTCGATGTCGAGGCCCGTCTCCTGCTTGAATCGCGCCGCGGTGAGGTCCTCGGCTTCCTTTCCGGTACCGGAGTAGAGCTTGACCACTCCCCCCTTCGCCGCATCCCAGAGTGCCTTGTCCGCAACCAGTTCCCCGTCGATCACGAGACCGTTGCTGGTGTCTACCTCCGAAGCCCGATACAGCTCGCGAGCTTGTTCGTCCTTGCCGCCGCCTTCCTGGCCGCACGCTGTCAGCGTCACGACGAGTGCGGTCGCTGCTACGAGGGCTCCGGCCAGCCGCGGGAGACGTCCCTTCCGAGTAGTCATTTCGATTCCTTTCGAGCCGGTTTCCCTATGCATGACCGGACCCACTCTTGGCACCGATCCGGCGCGGCAGGTAACTGAGGATGAACATGATCGCGCAGTAGATCAGGGCCAACGCGGAAGCCTCGCGGAGCGCTCCACCGTTCTCGAACTGGTCGTAGATGGCGATCGAGAGAATGCGGGTGTCGGTGGTGTACAGGAACAGAGGCACGGTGAGCTCTCGCATGCTGAGCATGAGCAGCATCAGGAACGTCGAGGACACCGCGACGCGGAGCAGCGGAATTGTGACGAAGCTGATGGCCCGAAAGCGGCGTGCGCCCAATAGGACTGCACTGTCTTCCAGATCGCGATCCGTCGACTGGATGGCAGCAGCGATACCGCGGAAGCCCTGTGGCATCTGCACCGCGACGAAGCCGATGATCAGAACCCAGAGCGTGCCGTACACGGGGACCGGCATGACCAACCACGTCCAGAGCAACCCGATACCGAGAACGATTGCCGGGATGGCCAGTGGCACCATCGACAATGCTTCGAGCAGACCGCGTGCATACGAGCTGGTGCGATAGACCGTGTACCCCACGAGGAAAGCCAGCACCGTTCCGCCTGCCGCCGCCATGACCGACACCAGGACACTGTTGGTCGCTGCGGTGTGGAAGGTCTCCGAGGAGAACACTTCTGTGAACGAGGTGATGTCCAGCGCGCCCGGCTCGGTCAGGGAACCGAACGACTGCATGTAGGGAGAGCTGCGGATGGCCGACAGGAAGAGCGCGAGAAGCGGAAGCACGATCGCGAGAACGAAATACAGCAGCGCCAGCAGCAGTGCCGGTGTGCGTAGCTTGCCGAGGTCGAGGGTTCGAGCCTTGACTCCCTTGCCCGAGACCGTGGTGTACGAACGCTTCGCCAACACCTTGCGCTGCACGATCGTGATGGCGATGACAGCGGCCACGAGCACGATCGCGATGACCGATGCCTCGTTGCCGCGTGACGGCGAGGTGTTCATCAACCTGTAGATGAAGGTGGGCAGAGTGTCGATCTGGCCGGGGGTTGCCAATACCTGTGCAACAGGGAAGTTTTCGAGGATCAGAATGAACATCAACAGACCCGAACCCAGGATCGCAGGCAGCGCCAATGGCGTGGTGACCGAGCGAATCGTGCGCCAGGTGGACGCTCCGTGCACGTTGGACGCATCCTCGAGGTCGGGGTTCATCAGTGACATCGAGGCGTGAATCAGTAGGAAGGCGTACGGTGCGTAGTACATCGCGAACACCGTGACGACGCCCCCGGTGGAGTACATGTTGACCGGGCTGCCCATTCCCAGATCTCGGCCCGCGACATTGAGCAGACCTGCTCCCGGGCTGCCGAGAATTGACCATGCCAGTGCACCCACGTACGACGGCAGGAACATCGGCATGAGACCGATGAGAAAGACGAAGGACTTTCCGCGGACGTTCGTTCTGGCGGTGATGAATGCCAAAAAACCGCCGATACACAGGGCAATTGCTGTCGCGGACACCGCAATGAGCAAGGAGTTCGCGGTCGCTCCGAGAACGCCGGCCTCGAGGAGGACGTCGACGTTCTTCAGCGTCAGGTCGAACGAGATGCTGCCGGGCCGCGGGACGGATTCGCTGAATGCGGCAAGCAGGACGAACCCTGCAGGCACCAGCACGAGGAACGCGACGACGAGGAGAAGAGGAAGGCTTCCGAACTTACCTCGCCGGCCGATCTTCTTGTTGCGCTTGCGCGGTACGAGTGAGAGCGGTGCCTCCGGTGCCGCCTTTTCGAGAAGAGACGCACTCATGCCGCTACCGCCTCGCGGGAATCCGCGACCGGAGCCTCGTCGGGCAGAACCTTGACCGCGTCCGCCGCGATGGTGACCTTGACGCGGGCACCCGGGGCCAACATACCGTCGGTGGGCGGTGCACACACTGCGTCGAGCTGCATTCCGCCGTCGAGCTTGACCTTGCACCGAATCGTTGCGCCCTGGAAAACGGCGATCTCGACGACGCCGTCGAGGAGACTCGCATCGGAATGGCTTGCGGAAAGGGCAGCGTCGCGCGGCTGATCGAGCGTGACGACGATGTCTTCGGGCCGAATGCAGGCGCTCGACGCCACCGTCGGCACGGCGGAGGTGGACCGAAGCACGACCTGAGATCCGGTGAGCTGCAGCGACCGAGACGTCGAGTCGGCCGCGACCGAGAAGACATTGGTCACGCCGAGGAAGCTGGCGATCGAGGCACTCACCGGCGACCCGTAGATCTGCTCGGGAGTGCCGAGCTGGCTGATGCGACCCTCCTGCATGATGGCGATCCGGTCGGCCAGAGCGAGCGCTTCGTGCTGATCGTGGGTGACGTAGAGGCTCGTGAGGCCGCGTTCGGTCTGGATTCTGCGGAGCTCGACGCGGAGGTCGTCGCGCAGTCTGGCATCGAGGTTGGACAGCGGCTCGTCGAGCAGAAGCACGCTCGGGGCCATCGCCATGGACCGTGCGAGGGCCACGCGCTGCATCTGCCCACCGGAGAGCATGCTCGCTCCGCGGTCGGCCAGATGTGCGAGTCCTACGAGTTCGAGTACGGCGAGCGCCTCTGCCCGGCGCTTGGACTTCGCCACGCCCTTCATCTTCAGCGGGAACGCCACGTTCTCGAGGACGGTCTTGTGCGGCCACACGGCGTAGGACTGGAAGACCATGCCCACGTTGCGCTTGTAGACCGGAACCACTTTGCCGGAGTTGCCGTCGAACACCGTCTTGTCACCGATCGAAATGGTTCCGCCGGTGGGCATTTCGAGGCCGGCAATGCAGCGCATCGTGCTGGTCTTGCCGCAACCCGACTGGCCGAGCAGGACGACCGATTCACCGTCCGGGATGATCAGGTCGAGACTCTTGATGGCTACGAAATCGCCGTAGGCGAGTTCGAGATCGTGAACTGCAACCTCCATGAGAGGTCCTTTCTGTATCCGACGGGTGCCCGCGGAAGTGGATGTCTTAGGTGGTGGTGGAGTACGCGCGCACTGCGGCGTCGAGATCGTCGAGGAAGGTGAGGGTGTCGAAGTTCCAACAGGATTCGATCAGCTGTTTCGCTCCGTCGGCACCGATCAGTGGTTCGACCAGTCCGCGGGCCTTGATCTCGAGGTCGGCGTCGGACATGGGGTTGGTCGGTTCCCCGTACGGCTGCTCGACGCGGTGCACCAGGTGCCGTCCGTCCTTGGTGGTGATCGCGACCTCTGCCGGACGTCCGGTCTTGGGGTACGACGCGTCGGCGGCCTCGTCGAGATGAACGGTCACCGTCTCCATGAGCGCGACGATCTGCGGGTCCTGCCGGGTCGGTTCGGCGAAGTCCGTCATGGTGACTGCTCCGCGAACAGCTGCCACGGCGACAGTGAACGGAAGACTCAGCTGCGCCTGCAGGATGGTGTCGAGAACCCTGCCGGCGTGCCGGGTGGCGATGGCGAAGGTACCGACGTCGATCGAGCTGATGTCGGCAGCATCGAGGGCATGCTCGTTACGGAGCGCCAGGACTGCGTCGATCGCGCCGTGCAGGTGTCGGCAGCACGGATACGGCTTCACGTAGGTGCGCAGGAGAACCCAGTCCTCACCGAGTCCTCTGGTGAGGGTGTCGGCGAACCAGTCCGTGCCTTCGTCCCCCGCATAGGCGGCGAAATAACCGTCGCGACCCTCGAAGATGGTGGTGGGCCCGGTGAGGCCGGCCTCGGCCAGGTCGGCACTGGCGATGCCGTCACGGGCAGCTTTACCTGGATGGAAGCGCTTGACCTCGGCCGAACCGCCCAGGAATTCGAAGACGCCGCTGGCGTGCGAGCCGGCGAGGCCGAGCGCGTTGGCAACGCCGTTCGCGTCGAGCCCGAGCAGAACCGCGACGGCGGCAGCAGCCCCGAAGACTCCGGCGATCGGGGTGTTGTGGAAATGGCGGTTGCGCGTTGCGGGGTGGCCTGCGTCGGCAATTCTGCACGCCAACTCCATTCCGATGGCGGAGGCGATCAGGACTCGCTCACCGCTGATCCCGCGCTCCTGAGCGACTGCGAACACGGCCGGGAACACCACCGAGGTCGGGTGCATCGAACCCGGTGTGTAACCCTCGTCCGACTCGATTCCGTGGCCGTTGGTTCCGTTGAGCAACGCTGCGCCCAGGGCAGACGTGCGACCGTGGCCGATCGCAGTGGACGTGGAGCCTGTGTACGACCGCAAGACGTGCACCCCGACGGCGCGCGACACATCTCCTACCGCGCTTGCGGCCACCCCGGCCAGGTGATCGAGGAGCATGCGCCGAACATGGTGGTCCATGCTCGCCGGGAGTAGGGCATTGCTCTGCCTCACGATCCAGTCGGCAATGTCCTGTGTCAGATGGTCCTGGGAGCTCATGTACATCTCCGTAATCGGTCTCGTCAGTGATTGTCTCGCCGGCGGGATGGGCCTGCATCGTTATCGAACAGCGAGTTGCCGGTCACACTCCCCTGCGCTGGTGATGCACGTTACACACTCTATAGAGTGTTGTCTACTGTCCATAGTCCATGTGCAACCGTCTGTTTATGCGTAAAGTCAACACACGATGGTGTAGACAAAATAGAGCGCACTTCGCACGAAGAGAGGTCCCCGGCATGAGCGTTTCCAGTTCCGCCCCGCCAGTGAGCCGGACGAAATACGTAGTCGATCGCCTCAAGGAAGACGTGGCCAGTGGTGCGATCAAGCCCGGCGAGCTGATCAAACAAACCGTTCTCGCCAAGCGATACGGAGTCAGCGCCACACCGGTCCGCGAAGCACTGCGCATGCTCGAGGCCGACGGAGTTGTCTCCTACGACGCGCACAAGGGGGCGTCGGTGCGCGAAATGACGCCGGACACCGCCCGCGACCTCTATCGCCTCCGTGCCGCGGCCGAGCGCACGGCCGCCGAAATGGCCGTCGAGAGAATGACGCCGCGTGGACTCGACGCGATCCGGGCAGCACATGCCGAGCTGTCCGCCGCCCAGGAAGCGGGCACCAGCACTCCGGCCGAACTCTCGGTTCTCAATCGAGCCTTTCACTTCGCCATCTACGGCCAGACGTCCCCACTGATCGTTCAGCACCTCGAACTTCTGTGGGCCCGTTTTACTCCGGGCACCACCGTGTGGCGACGACCGGCCGATGCGGCCGAGCTTCAGCACGATCACGACGGCATTCTCGCCGCGATCGAGCGAGGAGATGCGGAGGAGGCCGGGCGACTGACCGCCGAACACGTGGCCCGCGCCAGCCGTATCCGCGAACGGGAGCCCGACCTTCGGGCTGCGGGAGCCGACGAAATCGAGAACTTCTCGAATGAGTGACCTCCCTGTCGGTTGCGTCGAAACCGGCACGGGACACTGAGCGAAGATGATCAAGTCTTGGTTTGTGATGCTCTGTGCCACAACGGCACTCATCCAAGCGGTGTACGCAGCAGTACGTGTGATGATCACCTACAAAGCGTTGGAACTCGGCGGCGATGCCCTGACGGTCGGAGTCCTCACGGCCCTGTATTTGCTGCTTCCACTGGTCGCGGCAATGCAGATCGGACGGGCGGTCGACGGGCGCCGGGCGGCGACCATGCTGCGCCTGGGCACCGCGATCTCACTCATCGCCGTCGCAGTCGTCATCGTGAGCTCGGGAATCGTGGTTCTGGCTGCCGGCTGTATCTTGCTGGGCTTCAGCCACATCCTGACCATGGTGTCCAGCCAGGGCTACATCCCCGTCCGGTCGAAACCGAACGACTACGACCGACGCTTCGGGGGATTGACGGTCTGGATATCGGTGGGCCAGTCGATCGGCATACCGATCGTCGGCTTCATCGCCTCACGCAGCGACGTCGGCCATGTGGACACACAGGGAGCCTTGATTGCCATGTTCGGCGTCGCAGTCGTGGCGTCGATCCTCACGTTGGCGCCCTCACTGAGCATCACCGGGGCCTCGGTCAGCGCGCGCAAGCAGCACGAAAAGCAGTCCACGCGAACGATGTTGACGATACATGGCATGCGTCCAGCAGTATTTTCGAGTTTGATCATTCTGACGTCCATGGACCTGATGACCGCATATCTGCCAGTATTCGGAGAGCAGTACGGATACAGCGTCGTGGCAGTGACAGTCATCTTGACAGCTCGCTCCGTCGCCGCCATCATCTCACGTACGCTGCTCACTCAGCTGTTGAAAGTGGCTCCCAGACAGTGGCTTTTGGTATCCGGGAGCCTCTGCTCCGCTCTTCCCATGGTTCTGATTCCGATCCTGCCGAACCAATGGGTAGTGGGTTCACTGATCGCGATCGCCGGATTCTTCTGGGGGCTTGCACAACCACTGACCATGACTTGGGTTGCCGGACTGGCCAACCCACGTAACCGTGCGTCGGCTCTCTCGCTTCGCCTGACGGGCAATCGCCTCGGGCAGGTAGTCATTCCCCTCGTCGCAGGCACCTTTGCCGGCTCGGCCGGAGCGGGTGCCGTCTTCTATCTCACGGGCGGGCTGTTGGCCGGAGCCGCAGTATCGACGTGGCGGGCTCTGTTTCGAACTCGATCTCCCTGAACACTGACCTCCAGTAAGGAATTCACATTTCAGACGCCGTCATCTGCGAACCACTTCGAACGCCCGCGGGACGGTTCGGAGGTCGTTTTCCGAGACATAGCCCTCGAAGAACTCGCAGCCACTGTCGGTAGGATCTGAAATACACTGTCCCTGTCCACGAATCTGGAACCATATGGACTCTGGTGCCCCCAGTCGGACTCGAACCGACACTGTGCGGATTTTAAGTCCGCTGCCTCTGCCAATTGGGCTATAGGGGCCGTACTGCGGGTCAGATCTTGATCGACATCGCGATGCCGTCGAGGATGTCGTGCTCACTGACCGTCAAAGAGCTTACGGCACCGCGTCGTTCGAATTCCTCGGCCAACACACTGCACACAATGGCACCGCCGCCGATGACGTCGACCCGTCCGGGGTGCATGGGCCCCAACGCACTTCGCTGCGTGTGCGTCATGCCGATCAGGTCCTCGCATACCTCGAACAACTCCGAGAAGGGCACACGGGACAGGTGCACTGCATCGGCGTCGTACTCGGGTAGCTCTTTGGCGATGGCGGCGATGGTGGTCATCGTCCCGGCCACGCCTACCCAGCTCGATGCGTCGCCGATCGATACTTCCTCGAAGGCCTCCGCCAGTTTCTCGCGGGCATATTCACGCGCACCGTTGATTTCGTCCGCGGTGGGTGGGTCGGAATGCAGGAACCTCTCGGTCAGGCGCACGCAGCCGATGTTCGCAGAGAACGCAGATTTCACACCTTTTGCATCGCCCAGTACGAGCTCGGTGGAGCCGCCACCCAGATCGACTACGAGAAATGGCCCTGCCGCAGAATCGAGTTCACCGACCGCACCGGCGAAGGACAACCGCGCCTCTTCGTCGCCGGTGATCACCTCGGCCTCGGCACCGGGGATGACCTCGCCGAGTACCTCGCGCACCATCGAGAAGAAATCCTCCCGGTTGGACGCATCCCGTGTGGCCGAGGTGGCAACCATGCGCACAGCGGTGGCCCCGGTCTTGCGGATGATCTCCGCGTACTCCACCAAGGCCACCCGGGTGCGCTCGATCGCCTCGGGCACGAATGCGCCGGTCGCGTCGACGCCCTGCCCGAGCCGCACCACTCGCATCTCGCGGGCGACGTCGGCGAGGGACTTTCCGTTGTTGTCGGCGACGAGCAGGCGGATCGAGTTGGTGCCGCAATCGATTGCTGCAACCCTGGTCATTGCTTCTCCGCACGTAGTTCTTCGATGGTCGGCCAGTCGGCCGGAATTGCCCTGCCGCGCAACGAGTTCTCCGCAGCCAGCGCGACCGACTCGTCACCCAGCGGGTTGACGCCGGGGCCCTTGGCCAACGAATGCGCGATCAGCACGTGCAGGCACTTGACCCGATCGGGCATGCCGCCGCCACTGAAATCCGTTCCGAGAGATTCGATCTCGTCACGCTCGGCCAGATACGACCGATGGGCGCGCAGATAGGCGGCAGCCAGTTCGAGATCGGTGCCCAGGCGTTCGGTCATCTCCCGCATCACGCCCGCCGATTCCTGACGGCTCGCCTCGGCCGTCAACCGAGGGTCCGTCAAATAGAACAGGGTTGGAAACGGCGTACCGTCGGGCAGCTTCGGGGCGGTTTTCACCACGCCCGGCCTTCCGTCCGGAGATCGGTATGCGATCTCGAGTACGCCACGCGGTTCACGTCCGAGCTGCGATGCGACCGCATCGAGATCTTCCTGCGAGACTGCCGAGGAATTCACCCGACGGGTCCTCCTTCTTGTTCTGGTGCGGATGGGTCCGGCACGGGTTCTGGCTGAACGACCGGCATCGGCGCGGATGTGGGCTCCGGCTGCTCACCCGAACCCTGGGGCTGTACGGCGGAATTCCACAGGTCGGTGTACCAGGGACCCGACGGTGCGTTCTCGGTGACGAGTTGCTCCGGGGTCTTCCCGTAATCGCCGGGCAGCTGCACCTGGTAGGGCGTCTCCCCCGGCATCACGAAGCGGAGCCGTTCGCGAGCGTCGGCGGCGATACGCGACGGTTCGTTGAGCTGAGATTTCTGCTTCTGCAGGTCGTCTACTTGGTTTTGCAACGCCTGGCGGTCGGCCAACACGGCATCGAGTTCACTGCGCTGGGAGAAATACGTCCGCAACGGCATCGCGAGCGTCAACGCCAGCGCGCACACCACGACACCGAGGATGACGGCCCGGCCGGTGGAAAGCCCGAAGAACGTCCGCTCGGGCAGCTTGGGCCGACGAGCACCGACGCGGCGGGGAGCGGCTTTGCCGCCGACAACCGCGTCGCGCACCTGCTCGGACGGCTCCGGCGGGGTGGCGGGACGGCCGGAGGTCTTCTCGGTTCGAGACACACCTCCGGCCCGGGAGCGACCCGACGACGACCGGCCACGGGGTCTGGGATCACGTCCACCTGGACTGGTCCCGGACCTGCCGCGCCGTGCCATCATCTACTCTCCACTTCGTGCCGAACGTGCCTGTTCGCTATCCCTCGTAATTGAACCGGGGGAAAGACAACTCGCCGGCGTAACGCGCCGCGTCACCCAGAGCTTCTTCGATACGAAGCAACTGGTTGTACTTGGCGACACGCTCGCTTCGAGCCGGAGCACCCGTCTTGATCTGGCCGCTGCCGACGGCAACCGCCAGGTCAGCGATGGTGGTGTCCTCGGTCTCGCCGGACCGGTGGCTCATCATCGTCTTGTAACCGTTGCGGTGCGCCAGATCGACGGCGTCGAGGGTCTCGGTCAGCGTGCCGATCTGGTTCACCTTCACCAGCAGTGCATTGGCCGCGCCCTTGACGATGCCGTCTTCGAGACGCTCGGGGTTGGTGACGAACAGATCGTCGCCGACGAGCTGAACCTTGTCGCCGATCGACTCGGTGAGTGCAACCCAGCCGTCCCAGTCGTTCTCGTCGAGCGGATCCTCGATGGAGACCAGCGGGTAGGCGTCGACGAGCTCGCTGTAGAAGGCCGACATCTGCTCGGCGGACTTGGTCTCACGCTCGAATGCGTATCCGGTGCCCGCGGTGTAGAACTCGGTCGCTGCCACATCGAGTGCGAGGGCGACATCCCGGCCGGGCTCGAGGCCCGCCTTGCCGATGGCCTCGAGGATCAGATCGAGTGCAGCCTTGGTGCCGGCGAGGTCGGGAGCGAAGCCGCCCTCGTCACCGAGGCCGGTGGACAGGCCCTTCGCCTTGAGCACGGACTTGAGTGCGTGGTAGACCTCGGCACCCCAGCGCAGTGACTCCTTGAACGTGGACGCACCGATCGGTGCGATCATGAATTCCTGCACGTCGACGCCACTGTCTGCGTGTGCGCCGCCGTTGATGATGTTCATCATCGGAACGGGCAGGATGTGGGCGTTCGGGCCGCCGAGGTAGCGGAAGAGCTCGAGCCCGGTGGACTCGGCAGCAGCCTTGGCGACGGCGAGCGAGACACCCAACAGGGAGTTCGCGCCGAGGCGAGACTTGTCGGGAGTGCCGTCCAGATCGAGCAGAGCCTGGTCTACGGCGCGCTGCTCGATGGCGTCGAGGCCGATGACCGCAGGCGCGATCTCGTCCAACACCGCGTTGACGGCCTTCTCGACGCCTTTGCCGCCGTAGCGGTCTCCGCCGTCACGAAGCTCGACGGCCTCGTGCTCGCCGGTGGATGCGCCGGAGGGAACGGCTGCACGGGTCAACGTCCCGTCGTCCAATGCGACCTCGACCTCAACCGTGGGGTTGCCACGGGAATCGAGGATCTCGCGAGCTCCGACCTGCTCAATGATGGCCACGAATGCTTCTCCTAGTAACGGGGACCGGCGGACTGTGCCGGGTGCAAGACTAGCCGCTCACCCGCACTGCCCGCGATCCATCGAGCTCTACGGCCTGGTGCCCACCGAGTACGCGGCCGCCCGATCGCGCACATCACGGAGGTACTGACCCGAGAGGTTGTAGGCCATCAACGCCGTCTCCCAGCCCTGCGCGGTCCGCAGATCACCGCCTCGGGCACACAGATATCGCGCCGCCGTCAGGGCTGCGTCGTCGATGTTGTCCGGGTCGGCGATGCCATCCCCGTTGGCGTCGACGCCCCATTTCTTCCAGGTCTCGGGGATGAACTGCATGGGTCCCATCGCGCGATCGAATTCGGTGTCACCGTCCAGCACACCACCGTCGGTGTCCGGAATCTCGGCGACGCCCGGTCCGCCGTCGAGCGGAATGCCGCGAATCGGCGGCGAGACCAGGCCATCAGGTTGCACGGACGAACCCTGGTAGGTGCCGTGCCGGCTCTCGATGTATCCGATGCCCGCGAGTGTCGTCCACGCGATTCCGCAGTCCGTGTCCGTCTCGGCCATGATCGCCGCTGCGTGACCGTACGACGCGAGTGCGGTCACCGAGATGCCCAGTGCGTCCGACTGCGGTTCGGCCCAGGCGAGTAGCAGGTCTGCCGTGCGGCCCGGCGCGTTGAAGTCGATGACCGGAACTGGGGTACCCGGACCGGGCGGGATGCCCTCGGGAATCTCACGCTTGGGGGCACCGCTACCGCACGATGTCAGGAGGAGCAGGAGCGCGACAGTCGCAGCCACGCAGATTCGTGAGATCACCTCACCATCCTGCACATCGAAGGTAATAGAAAGCTAAAGGCCGATAAAAACTACCCGGAGCGGGTCTTTGGCAAGTCACACACGGTGTATGTTTGGGCAGCCTTCACTCGTGAGGGTCGCCTACCCTTTGAGAGGGAAGGCGAACCAATGCCCGACGCCTCAGGAGCCCCGCCCGTGTCCACAGCCGTTCTCGCCGCCGCAGGATCTGCGCCGTCGACAGCCACCCAAATGTTCGGCAGTGGCCTGATAGGGCTCCGAGAAGGTCTCGAAACCGGCATCGTGGTGATGATCCTCGTCGCGTTTCTCGCCAAAGCCGACCGCCGCGACGCCCTCAAATGGGTGTGGCTCGGCGTAGGCCTTGCCGTCGCGATGGTGGCCGCCATCTTCTTCGTCATTCACTACGGCACTTCCACGGTCACCGGACTGACGGCCGAAATCATCGCGGGCGCAGCATCACTCGTTGCCGTTGCAATCGTCACAGCAATGGTGCTCTGGATGCGCACCGCAGCGAAGAACATCTCCGGCGAACTACGTGCAGGCATGGAGCAGGCACTGACCGTCGGGCCTGCTGCCGTACTGACGCTCGCCTTCTTCGCCGTCGGCCGCGAAGGCGTCGAAACCGCGTTGCTCATGGTCGGCTACGCCGAGAACACCAACGGCAGCCTGTGGCCGCTGCTCGGACTTCTACTCGGGATCGTCGTTGCCGCTGTGCTGACAGTGCTGCTGTACCTCGGAGCGGTCCGCATCGATTTCGCACGGTTCTTCAAGTACACCGGCGTCTTCCTCATCGTGGTGGCCGCCGGAATCCTCGCCTACGGAATCCGCGCACTGCAGATCGGCGGCGTACTCCCGGGCGGCAGCACCGTCGCCTTCGACATCACCGCTCACTTCGACGCCTCGAGCTGGTACGGCACCGTCCTCGGCGGCATCTTCAACTTCCGCCCCGAACCCACTGTCCTCCAAGCCATCGCGTGGGTGCTCTACATCGTGGTCGTCCTCTGTCTCTTCCTCCGCCCGGCCCGCGTCGCCGCGACCGCCGAACCTGCATTGCACTCCTCCTGAAAGGCACCACCACCATGCGACGTTCCACCTACGCTCTGGCCGCCGTAGCAGCTCTGCCGATGACTCTCGTCGCGTGCACCGAGAAGTCCTCCGTCGACGCCGCGGCCGGCGACATCACCGTCACCTCGACCGACTCGTCCTGCGAGGTCAGCGCGTCCGAGGCCACCACCGGCAACTCGACATTCCAGATCACCAACAACGGCAGCAAGGTCACCGAGTTCTACGTCTACGGCGAGGGTGACCGCGTCATGGGCGAGGTGGAGAACATCGGACCGGGACTGACGCGTCAGCTGATCGTGGCTCTGCCCGACCCAGGCACCTACACGACCGCATGCAAGGCAGGCATGGTGGGCGACGGCATTCGAGCCGATTTCGTCGTCACCGGAGATTCGGTCCGCAATGCCGACCAGGACGGCCTCCTCACCGAGGCGGCCGCCGGATACAAGCGCTACGTCGTCAGCCAGATCGACGCATTGCAGGACACCACGGCCTCGTTCGTCGCCGCAGTCAAGAGCGGTGACGTGGCTGCGGCCAAAGCCCAGTTCCCCATTGCGCGAAGCTATTACGAACGCATCGAGCCTGTTGCCGAGAGCTTCCCCGACGACCTCGACCCCCGCATCGACCTGCGCGAGCCGGACGTGGAGCCCGGTGCCGAGTGGACCGGTTTCCACCGCATAGAGAAGGACCTGTGGTCTCAGGGACTGCAGCCCGATACCAACACGATCGCCGATCAGCTCGAGGCCGATATCTCGGAACTCGCCGACAAGGTCAAGGCCGAGGATTTCACCATCGACCCGATCCAGGTGGCCGGTGGCGCGCAAGGATTGCTCGACGAGGTGGCCAGGACCAAGATCAGCGGAGAAGAGGACTTCTTCTCCCACACCGACCTGTGGGACTTCCAGGCCAACGTCGACGGCTCCCAAGCAGCCATTGCCGCCGTTCGCCCCATCCTCGACGAGCGCAACGCAGAATTGGGCACCGCCATCGACGCGCGTTTCGCCGAACTCGACGCCGAACTCGCCAAGTACCGGAACGGCGACGGCTTCGTCTCCTACGACACCGTGACCGAACCTCAGCGCCAGGAACTGTCCAACAAGATCGATGCGGTCTCCGCCGAAGTAAGTCAGGTGCAGGGTGTCGTCGCCGGACAGTAAAACTGGACATATCTCGCGGCGACGCCTCTTCGGTGCCGTCGGAACCGGTGCTGCGCTCGTCGGTGTCGGAGCCCTCGCCGGACATGCCACGGCCTCCGGCACCGAGGCATCGGCCTCAGGTGTGGTCGACTTCCGCGGAGACCATCAGGCCGGAATCGTCACCCCGGCGCAGGACCGAATGCACTTCGTTGCCTTCGATATCACCACCGACTCGCGCGATGAATTCGTTGCGCTGCTGAAGAAGTGGACCCTCATGGCCGAGCGCTTGGTGCGCGGTGAGGAGACCTTCGACGGCGGTGCTGTGGACAACGGCGAGTACAACCCGCCGTCGGATACCGGCGAGGCACTCGGCCTGACCGCATCGTCGCTGACGCTGACCATCGGATTCGGGCCGGGACTGTTCGACCGATTCGATCTGGCGTCCAAGAGACCTACCTCGCTGGCCGATCTGCAGCATTTTCCGGCCGACAACCTCGACCCGCGACGCTCCGGCGGCGACCTGTGCATCCAGGCCTGCGCCGACGATCCTCAAGTTGCCGTCCACGCCATCCGCAATCTTGCCCGCGTCGGCTTCGGCACGGTGTCGGTCAAGTGGTCGCAATTGGGATTCGGCCGCACCTCGTCCACCTCGACCACCCAGGCCACCCCACGAAACCTGTTCGGCTTCAAAGACGGTACGGCCAACCTCAAGGCCGAGGACCCGTCATTACTGGACGAGAACGTATGGGTTGCCTCCGGTGACGATCAGGAATGGATGGCAGGCGGCTCCTACCTCGTGGCGCGTCGAATCCGGATGTTGATCGAGTCCTGGGACCGCACCACACTCAAGGAACAAGAACGAGTGATCGGGCGCAGCAAGGGAACCGGCGCGCCACTGGGCCAAAGGGACGAATTCGATGCGTTGGACTTCGAATCCCAAGGTCCCGAAGGCACTTTCATCGACAAGGCCGCCCATGTACGGCTGGCGTCGAAAGAAAATCTCGGCGGAATCCAGCTCCTGCGTCGGGGCTACAACTTCACCGACGGATCCGACGGTTTCGGCCACCTCGACGCCGGACTGTTCTTCATCGCCTTCTGCCGCGATCCCCTGACCCAATTCGTTCCGATGCAACTGGCGCTCTCCCGCACGGACGCACTGAACGAATACATCCAACATGTCGGATCGGCTGTGTTCGCCTGCCCACCCGGACTCGGCGAATCCGACTACTGGGGTTCGACGCTGTTCGAGTAGTCCGGTCCCCCCCGCGCGTCACCCGTCCCGCCCGCGTCACCCGTCCCGCCCGCGTCACCGGCCCCCCCGCGTCACCGGCCCCCCGCGCGTCACCGGTCCCCTCGCGTGAATGGACCCTTGCATACGTCCGACCGCTACAAAGGTTCATTCACGTAGAAAACTGGTCTGCGTCGATGGTTCACTGCATACGTCTGACCGCTGCAAGGGTCCATTGACGCGGGGCGGGGGCGGTGAGTTCGTGTGCGCGGTTCGGTCTACACCGTCGTACATTTCGTCATCTACATCGGGAGCACACATGGGTCAGCTGGTTCGGGTACAGAATTTCACCATCTCGAGCGACGGGATCGCGGCGGGAGAGGACCAGAGCTTCGAGAGCCCGTTCGGTCTCGATCATCTGGCACTGATGAGTTGGCTCTTCGGCACCGCCAGCTTTCCGGGAAACGCCGGTTCGGGCGGTAGCCGCGGACTCGACGACCACTTCGCCCGCGACTTCTCCAACAACATCGGTGCCGAGATCATGGGCCGGCACAAGTTCGGCCCGCAACGCGGACCGTGGGCCGACCACGAGTGGCAGGGCTGGTGGGGTGACGAGCCGCCGTTCCATACACCGGTCTTCGTGCTCACTCACCACGAACGCCCTACGATCACCCTCTCCGACACCACGTTTCACTTCGTCGACGGCGAACCCGCCGAGGTACTGAAACAGGCGAAGGAGGCAGCCGACGGAAAGGACGTGCGACTCGGCGGTGGCGTCACGAGTATCCGCGAATTCCTCGACGCCGATCTGGTCGACACCATGCACATCGCGGTCGCACCCATCGAATTCGGCTCGGGGCTGAAATTGTGGGATTCGCCCGACGAGATGAACGACAGACTCGAGCACGAAGTCGTCCCGAGTAGCAGTGGAATCACCCATCACCTGTTCTGGCGCCGGTAGCCGATCTGGGTCATTGCGACTTCGTTGCACTCTGACGTACTGAAACCCACATTTATCCCAACCCGAGGGAAGAGGGACGGGGTCTGCGGATCTAGCCCCGTAGACCCCAGTGCTCTATCCAGTCGAGGGCAGACATCTCCCCCGGCTCGATGCCGGCGTTACGGGCCGAGGCCTCGGCGTTTCGGATGAGCGACGCGAAGTCCAGTACCCGACGCCGCAGCGCATCCTCGGCACTCTCGCCGCCGTGCGAGTGATCGAGCCCGATGTGCACGACGCGTAGGCCGTCGGGAACGAGTTCGTCGGGCAAGCCTGCCTTGGTGGCCCGGCCGATCACTTTCTGTGCCAGAGCCAGTGACGGCTGGGACAGCGCAATTCCGTCGATGCAGGATCCTCGCGCCTTCTCCGAGGCCTTCTTCTCTTCCCAGGCTCGCTCTTGTTCGGCGATGTCGATGGGACCTGCGTCCGTCCGGCCGAGATGCGGGCTTCGATGGGTCAACTTCGCGACCAGGCCCGCAGCGACGTCATCGACATCGAAGGCGTTCGTCTCTGCGTCCTGAGCGATCCGGGAGTGGAAGAGCACCTGGAGCAGTAGGTCGCCGAGTTCCTCGCGGAGGTCGTCGAGGTTGCCTGCTGCGATGGCGTCGAGCAACTCGTACGTTTCTTCGAGCAGGTAGCCGCGTAGCGAGTCGTGGGTCTGCTGCGCTTCCCATCCGCCGAGGGTGCGTAGCCGGTCCATCAGATGCACTGCGGCGACGAGGTCGTCGCCGGGAAGCTTGTCTGCAGCGATGACGCGTTCGCCGCTGGCGATCCGGTCCTGAACCTCGGGGTTGGCGCGGTCGGTGCTGACCAGGACGGCGTCGACGTCCTCGGGGGCAGCGGTACCGGCGAACAGCCATCGCACGCGCACCGGTACCTCTTCGGTGAATTGCACCGCACCGCCGAGGAATTCGACGGCGTCCACCGGAACCTGTGTCGGACGAACGGGGTCGAGCAGAACTATCGTCACCGCTACACCCCCACTGTGTGCTCCAACTTGACCGACCGAGATGGCTTCCCATCCAAGGATAGGATGAGATCGGCGATGAACTGCACCAATTCGACGTCGCGTACGCGCGCCGCGCCGACGCCGCCACCCTCGACGCGCGGCAGTGGCAGTTGCACCACTCCCGTTGTCGCGCGGTATGCCGCGCTCGGATAGAGCCGCTTGAGTCGAATCTGTTTGGAGTCCGGCAGCTCCATCGGGGCCAGCTTCACCTGAGTTCCGGCGACGTTGACGTCGGTCAAGCCGTATTCCTTGGCGATCAGCCGCAGTTTCGCGATGGAGACCAGCCGTCCGACCTCCTCGGGCAGCGGGCCGTATCGATCGACCAGTTCGTCGATGACGGCATCGATTCCTTCGGAATCAGCTGCAGCAGCCAGCTTTCGGTAGCCTTCGAGCCGCAACCGGTCGCTGGTGACGTAGTCGGGTGGAATGTTGGCGTCGACGGGTAGGTCGATGCGCACTTCCTTGGGAGCCTCATCGGTGGTGATGGGCTTTCCGTCGGCCGCAGCGCGGTAGGCCTCGACGGCCTCACCCACGAGCCGCACGTACAGGTCGAATCCGACACCAGCAACGTGGCCGGACTGTTCTGCGCCCAGAACGTTTCCGGCACCACGGATTTCGAGGTCCTTCATCGCCACGGCCATACCGGCACCGAGATCGGAGTTCTGCGAGATGGTCGCCAATCGGTCGTAGGCGGTCTCGGTGAGCGGTTTCTCCGGCGGATACAGGAAGTACGCGTAGCCGCGCTCGCGGCTACGTCCCACTCGCCCGCGAAGCTGATGGAGCTGGGACAGGCCGAGCGAGTCGGAGCGCTCGACGATCAACGTGTTGGCGTTGGAGATGTCCAGGCCGGTCTCGATGATGGTGGTGCACACCAGAACATCGGTCTCGCGCTGCCAGAATCCTTGCACGGTGCGTTCGAGTGTTTCCTCGTTCATCTGACCGTGTGCTGTCGCGACCCGCGCCTCGGGTACCAGATCACGAACCTTCTTGGCGGCCTTGTCGATCGAGCTGACCCTGTTGTGTACGAAGAACACCTGACCGTCACGCAGCAACTCGCGCCTGATGGCCGCCGCGACCTGCTTGTCGTTGTACGCGCCGACATAGGTGAGCACCGGGTGCCGCTCCTCGGGCGGGGTGAGAATGGTGGACATCTCCCGGATGCCGGCCAGGCTCATCTCGAGCGTTCGCGGGATCGGCGTCGCCGACATGGTCAGCACGTCGACGTGCGTTCGGAGTGACTTGATGTGCTCTTTGTGCTCGACGCCGAAGCGCTGCTCCTCGTCGACGATGACCAGCCCGAGGTCCTTCCAGGCGACACCGGTCTGCAACAACCGGTGCGTGCCGACGACGATGTCCACGGTGCCGTCGGCCAACCCGGCCATGACCTCCTTGGAGTCGGCACCGTGGGTGAAACGGGAGAGCCCCTTCACCGTGACCGGGAAGGACGCCATCCGTGCGGTGAAGGTCTGCAGATGCTGTTGCGCCAGAAGCGTTGTCGGAACCAGCACGGCAACCTGCTTGCCGTCCTGGACCGCCTTGAACGCTGCGCGCACCGCGATCTCGGTCTTGCCGTATCCGACATCGCCGAGAATGACGCGGTCCATCGGGACTGCCTTCTCCATGTCGGCTTTGACCTCGGTGATGGCCGTCATCTGGTCGACCGTCTCGGTGAAACCGAATGCGTCTTCCATCTCGAGCTGCCACGGGGTGTCGGCACCGAAGGCGTGGCCGGGGGCTGCTTGGCGAGCGGCGTACAGCTGCACGAGCTCGCCGGCGATCTCGCGAACAGCCTTGCGCGCCTTACGCTTCGTATTCGCCCAGTCGGATCCGCCGAGCTTGCTCAGCGTCGGCAGCTCACCGCCGACGTAGCGCGAGAGCTGATCGAGCGAATCCATCGGGACGAAGAGCCGGTCCCCGGGGTGTCCGCGCTTGCTGGGTGCGTATTCGACGACGAGGTATTCGCGTCGCGCACCGCCGATGGTGCGCTCGACCATCTCGACGAATCGGCCGATGCCGTGCTGATCGTGCACCACACTGTCACCTGCAACGAGGGCGAGCGGATCGACTTGGTTGCGTCGCTTGGCCGGGAGCTTGCGCCCTTCCGCTGCGGCCGCGACGCGATTGCCGGTCAGATCACCTTCGGTGACGACGACGAGTTGGGCATCGGGGAACACCAGACCGTCGTGCAGTGATCCACAGAGCACATTGACGACGTCCGCCACCGGGACCGCACCGGAATCGAGATGTGCTGCAGGAACTTCGGCCTCGGCGAGGCGTTCGATGATGCGGGTGGCAGTGCCTGCACCCGCCACGGAGATCACTGCGCGCCCACCGGTCGCGATGTGCGCGCGCAGTGTGGCGAACAGTGCCGTCAACGCTTCCTCGGATCCGCGTACCTCCGGCACCGAATCGACGGCGAGTTCTACTTCCTCACCGTTGCCCGAAGCCAACGGGCTGATGGTCCACCACGGCCGGCCGTGGGCCTGGGCAGACTCGCGAACCTGCCGAAGCGACCGATACGCCGACGCACCGAGATCGAGGGATGCGCCCTCGAGACTGGAGGTGTCGAGAGTGGAGGTGTCGAGCGGTGCGGCTCCGCCGATCGATGCGGCCGTCCAGGACGCCTCGAGGAATTCCTGACCGGTGCGCACCAAGTCGGTTGCTCGGGTGCGGATCCGCTCGGGGTCACAGAGCAGTACGTGGGCTCCTGCGGGGAGCGTATCGGCCAGCAGTTGCAGCTCGCCTGGCTGCAGCAACGGCAGCAGCGCCTCCATGCCCTCGACCGGGACGCCGGCGGACAGCTTGTCCAGCATCTCCACCAGGGCAGTGTCGCCGGAATTGTCAGCGGCGAGAGCTGCCGCCCGGTCGCGTACATCCTGGGTGAGGAGCAGTTCGCGACACGGCGGTGCAAGGACGAGATCTACCTCGTGATCGGGCAACGAACGCTGGTCGGAGACGGCGAACGCGCGGAGTTCGGTGATCTCGTCGCCCCAGAACTCGACCCGCACCGGATGGTCCGCGGTGGGTGAGAAGAGGTCGAGGATGCCGCCGCGGACGGCGAACTCGCCGCGCTTGCCGACCATGTCCACCCGCAGGTATCCGAATTCGACGAGACGGTGGATCAGGCCGTCGAAGTCGATGTCGAGCCCCACCTTCAACGTCACCGGCTCGATCTCGCCCAGGCCCGGGGCCATCGGTTGCACCAGCGAACGCACGGTGGTGACGATGACACGCAGCGGGTCGCCGTAGTCGGTATCGCCGGGGCGAGCAAGCCTGCGGAGCACATCGAGGCGTTTACCGACGGTGTCGGCGCTCGGGGACAGCCGTTCGTGCGGAAGCGTCTCCCAGGACGGGAACATCGCGACACCGTTGCCGAGGATCTGGCCGAGTTCACTCGTGAGGTCATCGGCCTCCCGTCCGGTCGCGGTGACGATCAGGAGTTGGGTGTGCTGGGCGATCGCAGCCGCGACGAACGGACGCACCGAGTGGGGACCGATCAGAGTGTGTTCGGCGGTGCCGATCGCGTCGGCCACGGCCAGCATCGACGAGTCCGTCAGCGCGATACTGGCCAGACCCGAGAGTTGGAGCGCCGCGTCGGGAACGATCGTGGCCGGCCCGGATGGAGAAATGGCAGGCAGAGAATCGGAAGACAACAGCAATACTCCTACAAGCGTGTCGAGGCGATGGCTGCTCACGCACAGTCGTGAACGAGTCTATGGGAGTACACCGACAGGCCAGCAGCCGGGAGATACCGACGGGCTACGTCAGAGCTGCGTCGAGCATCCCGATCGACTGCGCGACGACATTGCGCAATTCGTTGCCGAGAACTCGTGAGTTACGGTCCGAAGCGGATGACTCGGCGCGCAGCGAACTCGCGGAAGTAGTCGAGCTTGTTGGCAGGCACCAGCGCAGGCAGCAGGTAGTACCAGAGACGTTCCATCCGCGAGGGCAGTTCCTCGGTGGTGGACGTGGCGACCGCCACCATGTGCACGCCGGTGAGGATCTCGAGAACAAGCGAGCCGATGGTCCGCGAGTCCGAGTTGGGATCGATATCGCCCTGTGCGATGGCCTGGGCGGCGAGCCGGTCGAACGATTCGCTCCATCCGGCCATGACGTTGCCCTCGGTACCCCGGTAGTCGCCGATCTGATGACTCAACCGGAGCATGGCCGAGACCATGGGATCGCTGACCGACAGGTCGACGACGATGTACGAGATGCCGATCGCGGCCTCGAGGGCGGGGATGCGGCCGTCGTTGAACTGCGAGCACGCGGTTGTCAGACGCGCGTTGCCCTCGTCGATCACTGCGCGCGCCAGTTCTTCCTTGGAACCGAAATGGAAGTAGAGCGCACCCTTGGTGACCTGGGATTGAGAGATGATCTCGCTGAGACTCGCGTTCGCGTACCCGAGGCGCAGGAATACATGCGCTGCGCCAGCCAGCACGGTGTCGCGGGTGATTTCAGCGCGAGCCTGCCTGACCATGGGGATCCGCCTTCGCAATTCTGTACTGCCACTGCGCAAATTACGCCCGAACGGTACCACTGAGCGGCTTTACGTCTCATACCAACGTGCATCGGTCCGCTTGAGCCCTATGACCGGAGTCACACAGCACTCATGGCCGACAAAGGGGACGTTACTCCCACTTTCTCCCCGAGGAGACGAAACCGGGTACTCAATACTCGGTCAATCGAGGCTCGGCCTCCAGGTTTGTCAGACCGTTCCAGCACAGGTTGACCACATGCGCGGCAACCACTTCTTTCGAAGGAGTGCGCACGTCGAGCCACCACTGTGCCGTCATCGACACCATCCCGACCAAGGCCTGGGCGTACATCGGCGCGAACTCCGGATCGAGACCGCGGCGCGAGAAGTCCTCGGCCAGCATGGGCCCGACACGCCCGATGGCCTCGTTGAGCAACGACGAGTACTTTCCGTCCTCGGCAGTGGCAGGAGAATCGCGCACGAGAATACGAAAACCGTCGGTCCGTTCCTCGATGTAGGTGAGCAGCGCGAGTGCGACGCGCTCGACGCGGATCCGGGATCTATTGAGGTCGAGCGATTTGGTGATCATGCCCAGCAAAGTCGACATCTCACGATCGACGATGACGGCGTACAGGCCCTCTTTACCGCCGAAGTGTTCGTAGACGACCGGCTTGGACACGTTGGCCCGTCCGGCGATCTCCTCGACCGACGCGGCCTCGTAACCGCGTTCGGCGAACAGAGTCCGACCCACCTCGATCAACTGCTCGCGCCGTTGAGTACCGGTCATTCGGACCCTGGTTGTGCGTTCTTGCTCGGAGGCTGCGCCTGACATGGATATCCGCTTCCGTTGCCGACCTGTGCATGTCCCGACGCCGGAGTCGACGTCGGTTCAAGACTAGCGACGCCCGATCCATCCCGTTCGCGCGGCGACAGTGGAGCCTGCGGAACGACCCGACGCGTCCGAACCGGGGGCCTGCCGGAACGACGTAGTCGGTCTGTTATCCGTTGCGGTTCGACTCACCGCCACCTCTCATGCGAGGATCGTTGCGCTCAGTGGGAGCGCAGCGGCTTGACGAACGCGTCGTTCGGTTCGTAGGCCACTGGCAACACCGCTGGCCGATTATCCGCCGTGGTGTAATGGCAGCACCTCTGATTTTGGTTCAGATAGTTCAGGTTCGAGTCCTGGCGGCGGAGCGAGCAACATTATTCATGCATGCCGTCTTAGCGTTACCGCCTGAGGAGCTCAATGCCTGTGCAGACCGCCGTGGTCGTTCTCGCTGCGGGTGCAGGCACCCGCATGCGCTCGAAGACTCCGAAAGTTCTGCATCCTCTGGCGGGCCGCACGATGCTCGCGCACGCCCTGCACGCGGCCGCCGACCTGGGACCCGACCATCTCGTGACCGTCGTCGGACACGATCGCGAGCGAGTGTCCGCCGCTGTGCACGATCTCGCCGACACCCTGGGCCGCAGCATTCACACCGCCGTTCAGGATCGACAGTTGGGCACCGGACATGCGGTGCAATGCGGTCTGACTGCATTGCCGGACGATTTCGAGGGCACGATCCTCGTCACGGCGGCCGACGTTCCCCTGTTGGACGGACACACGCTCAAAGCCCTGCTCGACGAGCATCTGAGCGCTCCCCGGCCTGCGGCCGCGACGGTGCTGACCTTCCTTCCGGATGACGCGAACGGCTACGGCCGCATCGTCCGCACCGACGACGGCGAAGTGGCCGAGATCGTCGAACATGCCGACGCCACCCCTGCTCAGGTGCTGATCGGCGAGGTGAACTCCGGCGTATACGCATTCGACGCGGTGGCACTGCGGACCGCCTTGGGCAAG
The DNA here is from genome assembly GCF_049195265.1 of Rhodococcus sp. MALMAid1271. Taxonomy (NCBI): domain Bacteria; kingdom Bacillati; phylum Actinomycetota; class Actinomycetes; order Mycobacteriales; family Nocardiaceae; genus Rhodococcus; species Rhodococcus sp. MALMAid1271. The sequence goes on from NZ_JBMIRQ010000127.1 coordinate 27,415, forward strand.
CTCAGCACCGCCAACGCCCAGCACGAGCTGTACCTGACCGACGTCGTCAAGATCAGCAAATCCGACGGCAAAGCCGTCTACGGCACCCAGCTCGCCGATCCGGACCTGGTGGTGGGCGTCAACGATCGAGTGCAGTTGGCTCATGTCACGTCGGTACTCAATCGCCACATCATCGAGCGGCACATGCGCGCGGGCGTCACCGTGGTGGACCCGTCGACCACGTGGATCGACATCGATGTCACCCTCGGTGCGGACGTCCGCCTCGAACCCGGCGTCCAGTTGCACGGCAAGACCCATATCGGCGACGACGCGATCATCGGGCCCGATTCGACTCTGCGTGACGTCGAGATCGGCGAACGATCCTCGGTGGTCCGCACACACGCCGAGCAGGCCGTGATCGGACCGGATGCCACCATCGGGCCGTTCGCCTATCTGCGTCCCGGCTCCCGCGTCGGTACCGGCTCCAAGATCGGCACCTTCGTGGAAACGAAGAACTCGACGATCGGCGATCATTCCAAAGTCCCCCATCTGACCTATGTCGGCGACGCGACGATCGGTGATCACACCAATATCGGCGCTTCGAGCGTCTTTGTGAACTACGACGGCGTGAACAAGAGCCGGACAGTGGTCGGCTCCCACGTCCGGACCGGCTCGGACAACATGTTCGTGGCTCCTGTTCGAGTGGGAGACGGCGCCTACACCGGAGCCGGAACAGTGCTCCGCAACGATGTACCACCGGGGGCGCTCGCCGTCTCCGCTGGTTCCCAGCGCAACATCGACGGCTGGGTCGAGAAAAAGCGTCCCGGCACGGCATCAGCAGACGCTGCGGCACGTGCTCGGGCAGCCGAGTCGGCACACGCGTACGAACAAAAGGACGGCGAAGAGCAGTGACCACCCCTAATTGGATCGACAACCAGAAGAACCTGATGTTGTTTTCTGGTCGAGCACATCCGGAGTTGGCCGAGCAGGTCGCCAAGGAACTCGGAATCGACGTCACGCCGCAGACGGCACGTGACTTCGCCAACGGCGAGATCTTCGTTCGCTTCGAGGAGTCGGTCCGCGGGTCGGACGCATTCGTTCTGCAGTCGCACCCGTTCCCGCTCAACACCTGGTTGATGGAACAGCTCATCATGATCGACGCGCTCAAGCGTGGATCCGCCAAGCGCATCACCGCGATCCTGCCGTTCTACCCGTACGCCCGCCAGGACAAGAAGCACCGCGGCCGCGAGCCCATCTCCGCCCGCCTCGTCGCGGATCTGCTCAAGACCGCAGGTGCCGACCGCATCATCACCGTCGACCTGCACACCGATCAGATCCAGGGCTTCTTCGACGGCCCCGTCGATCACATGCACGCCCACAGCCAGTTGGCCGATCACATCCGCAGCAAGTACAGCCTCGAGCACATCACCGTCGTCTCCCCCGACTCGGGCCGCGTCCGCGTCGCCGAGAAGTGGGCGGACTCGTTCGGCGGTGCACCGCTGGCGTTCATTCACAAGACGCGTGATCCGTTGGTGCCCAACCAGGTCAAGTCCAACCGCGTCGTCGGCGAGGTCGAGGGCCGCACCTGCATCCTGATCGACGACATGATCGACACCGGAGGCACCATCGCCGGAGCCGTCAAGGTGCTCAAGGAAGCAGGCGCAGGCGATGTCGTCATCGCTGCCACCCACGGTGTGCTGTCCGACCCGGCCGCCGAGCGACTCGCCAACTGCGGAGCCAAGGAAGTTGTCGTCACCAACACCCTGCCGATCAGCGACGAGAAGCGATTCTCCACGCTGACCGAGCTCTCGATCGCGCCGCTGCTGGCCCGCACCATCCGCGAGGTCTTCGAAAACGGTTCGGTCACCAGCCTTTTCAACGGCTCGGCCTAATACTGAGTCCTTCCGCAGGCTCCACTCCCGCCTGACACTGGGTCGTTCCGCAGGCTCCACTCCCGCCTAAAACCGGGTCGTTCCGCAGGCTCCACTCCCGCATAACATCCAGTCTGTTTCGCTCGATCCGCAAACCCGCCCCACACGATCCCTACCCGCCCTGCATGAACTACGTCACGTCGACGATCGAAACATGCAGCTCGCGAGGTGGGGGTGTGTGGGGCGGGTTTCGTTGTCACCTAAGATGACTCGTCGTGATCGACGCAGACTCCCCCCACGGCCCGGCTGGAACCACAACGGTCAGAATTGCTCGATGGACACCGGGCGGATGCGTCTGGTGCGGTAGCACCGACTCTGTCGAGACCTTCCGCAACGAGCCGCGGTGTGGCCTGTGCCGTGAGAAGGAAGCCGTCATCGACGAGGCCAAGCATTTCATCGGAATGTACGGTCTGCGGCCCCTGGGAGGCACGCTCGCGTCCGAGGACGAGGAGGAGCGCGAGTACCGCGTCACCGCGCGCGACGCACGGGAAGTGCTCAACCGCATCCGCCTCGAGAAGCTCCCCGATGCCGCTGCAGTCCGCAAAGCGTTGCGCCCCAGAGCTGCTGCAGTTGTGAGCGCACCGGCATCCACGACGTCTGCCTCTCCGGCGAAGGCACCGGCCAAGAAGTCTCAGGCCGGTGTCACCGGGATCGACGCAATCGAACTGCAGTCCCGCGTGGAGAAGTTGCTGGGACAGCTCACCGCCGTCGACGAGCAGATCAGTGCACTCGACGGAGCACAGGGCCTCCCTGCCCGTGCTCGCATGAAGGATCTCGAACGTCAGCGAACCACCGTGCTGACGACCCTCGCCGCCCTGGAGAAGGCTCGCAGGCGCACCAACTGATCCACGTAGTCTGATCGAGTGCTGCGCAAGCGTTCGATCTCACGGCAGGTGCTCGACGCCGCCTACGCCGTCGTATTCGTTCTGCTGCTGCTCGCGTCCACCCTCAACGGACCTTCCGGTTCCGCCGGCGCGGGAGTACTGGTCGGTTTCGGCGTAGCCCTTGCCATTCGACGTCTCTCACCGCGATGGTCGTTGGCGCTCGCCTGGGTGCTCGCCATCGTGCAGATGACTGCCGGTGTGCTCCCGCTCTCGGCGAACACCGCGATATTCGCAATTCTGTACTGCTCGGCAGCGTACGGAGACAACCTGGTTCGACGCCTCGGGCTCGTTTCTGCCGTCCTCGGCGGACTGATCGCCGCCCTGTACTTGGCGTACGTCGACGGCAACCCCTTCGGAAACCCCACGGAAGAAGCGGTCCAGGAGCCGCGCCTGGCTCAGTTCGCCCTACTGCTTGTCGGTCTCTGGGCAATGCTGGGATTGTCGTGGGCACTGGGACGCCTTGCGTATGCGCGGCGCACCGCCATCGAGTCCGCTCACGCCCGCGAGCTCGCCGAGGTGCATCAGGCCCGTGCCGAGCACGAAGTGGCAATCGAGCAAGAGCGCAACCGAATTGCCCGCGACATGCACGACATCGTGGCGCATTCACTGGCCGTGGTGATCGCTCAGGCCGACGGCGCGCGGTACGTGCGTTCGGTGGACCCCGAAGCAGTGGACACCGCGCTGACCACCATCTCCGATACCGCCCGCGACGCGTTGTCCGACGTACGAGTACTCCTGGGACAGCTGCGCCACAGCCAAGGGGATCTGCCGACCCCAGGCCCCGGCGACCTCGAGCGTCTGTGCGATCAAATGCGGTCCACCGGCTTGAGCATCGACTCCTCGATCGACGCATCCGGGGTCTCGTTGGGTGCCGGAACGCACCTGGCGCTGTACCGCATCGCGCAGGAATCGTTGACCAATGCCCTGCGTCACGGTGACACGACCCGGCCGGTGACCGTCGGCATCGAATCCAACTCCGAGGGCGTCGAACTGACCGTGCGCAACAGTGTGGTCCCCGGTCGCACAGCACCGGAATCCTCCGGCCACGGAGTAGCAGGGATGAAAGAACGCGCCAGCCTGTCCGGTGGTCTCTGCACCGCCGCCGGCGACAGTTCGTACTGGACTGTCACGGCGTGGCTACCGGCAGGCACCCCACAAGCGAAAGGCATCACGTGAGTTCCGATCGCATCGCAGTTGCGCTGGTCGACGATCAGCAGTTGTTCCGGGCCGGCATTCGTATGCTCATCTCCTCACAGTCCGATCTCGAGTTCGTCGGGGAAGCAGGCAACGGCGTAGAAGCCGTCGAGCTGGCCGCGTCGGCGACACCGGACGTGATGCTCATGGACGTCCGAATGCCGGTGCTCGACGGTATCGCCGCCACCGAGCAGATACTGGCGGCCTCCGACAGCCCTCCGCGAATACTGGTTCTCACCACGTTCGACCTCGACGAAAGCGCAGCACGGGCAATTCGTTCGGGAGCAAGTGGATTCGTGCTCAAAGATGCGGATCCGGAGTTTCTGCTCGCCGCGATCCGCACCGTCCATGCAGGTAACTCGGTGATCGCCGCGTCGGCAACGACGAGCTTGCTGGCGCACTTCACCCCGAGCCCCGCGCAACCGAAGGTACCGGCGGAGTTCGCGTCCCTGACAGCACGCGAGAAGGAACTGTTCGAGCTCACCGCACGGGGGTTGAGCAACTCCGAGATCGCCGAGCGCGAGTACCTGAGCGAGGCGACCGTGAAGACGCACATCAGCCGCATCTTCGCCAAACTCCACCTCCGCGACCGGGTGCAGTTGGTGGTGTACGCCTTCGAGCACGGGCTGAACTCCCCGTGACCTCGGGACTGACACCGACATCATCCTCGAGATGTACGACGCGAAGACTCGCGCCTGATTACTTCGGGTTCGTCCGTTCCTAGCGTTGTGACCATGACGACAACAGTTCCCCTGGTCGCCAGGGCATTCCAGATAAGCAAGTACTTCGGCGACGCGGCCAACCCGGTGAGCGCCCTCGACAACGTTTCCCTCGACATCCACGGCGGCCGGTTCACCGCCATCATGGGACCGTCCGGCTCCGGCAAATCGACCCTCATGCACGTCATGGCGGGGTTGGACAACGCGAGCTCGGGGCAACTGATGCTGGCCGGCGCAGATATCACCTCCGCGAACGACGATGCTCTGACGACATTGCGACGCAAGCAGGTCGGCTTCATCTTCCAGTCGTTCAATCTCGTTCCGACCCTCGACGTCAGAGGAAATATTCTGCTGCCGTTCGAGCTCGACGGCCGAGCACCGACTGCGCAGGAGTCCGCCTGGATCGATCGGCTCATCGCCACGCTCGGTTTGCAGGAACGCGTGAATCACCGTCCCCATCAGCTCTCGGGTGGACAACAGCAACGCGTCGCCATCGCTCGCGCACTGGGTACGCGCCCGCACCTGATCTTCGCCGACGAGCCCACCGGCAACCTGGACTCCCGCACCGGGCGTGAGGTTCTCGGTCTACTCGCCGCAGCGGTGTGCGAATACGGGCAGTCGATCGTGATGGTCACTCATGATCCCATCGCAGCCAGCTACGCCGATCGCATCGTCTTCCTCGCCGACGGCCGAATCGTCGACGAGCTCGGGCGGTCGAGCGCGGAAGAGATTTCGAGCTACATGCTGGGAATGGAGCGCGTCCGATGAGTGTGCCCACTTCTGCTCGGGCCTCGAAGGAACACGGGGCCAGCATTCTGGTGACTGCCCTCGCGTCGTTCTTCGGTGTCGTGTTGATTCAGGCGACCGCATTTCTGGTCGACATCTTCGGGGACACGGACGGCGCTGCCATCACCGCGCTGTACAGCGTCGCGCTGGTGTTCATCGGACTTGCACTATACGTCGCGGCGGTGGTCACCTCGAACACGTTCGCGACGATCGTCGCCGGCCGCACCCGCACCATCGCGCTGCTACGACTGTTGGGTGCCCGCTCCCGAGACCTGCGTCGATCGGTGGCCGGAGAAGGGCTCGTCGTCGGATTGTTCGGCGGCGCAGTAGGTATGGTTCTGGGGATCGGTGCCAGCCATCTGGCTCGGGCTGTCGCGGTCTCGACCGGGCAGTTGCCGGATGTGTCGTACACGTCCGTTCAGCCGCTGGTGGTTCTGCCTGTCGTGACCGTGGTGCTCACGACGACCCTCGCCTCGTACGTGGGGTCTCGAAAGGTTCTGGACGTCACACCCGTCCAGGCCACCGGAGGTGCCGTCGACTCCGGCGTCGAAGCTCCGCGATCGCGTCGAATCAGAACCGCCCTCTCGATCGTGCTGATCGCAGGCGGTGTGGCACTGCTCGGTCTCGGAGTTCTGATAGGGATGGTCAACCCGGGCGGCGTCCTGGTGGCGTTTGTCGGTGGTGTCGCGTCGTTCACCGGCGTCATGGTCGGCGCGTACCGCATTCTTCCCGCGACGCTGCGGCTGGTCGGGAGACTGTCGGGCCGTGGCCCAGCAGCACGTCTGGCGTCCGCCAATGCACTTCGCTATCCGGATCGAAGTACTCGCACTGCGGTGGGATTGTTGATCGGGGTCACGTTGGTGACCACGTTCGCGGTCGCCATGTACAGCTACCGGACGATGCTCGTCGACGAGTACGACGAGGCCACCGTCGGGCAGGTTCTCACCGTGACCGTCGGGATCATGACCGGGCTCATCGGCTTCTCGGCCGTCATCGCAGCGGTCGGAATGGTGAACAACCTGTTGTTGAGCATCCTGCAGCGCACCCGCGAGATCGGTCTACTGCGGGCACTCGGATTCACCCGTCGGCAGATTCGGTCGATGATCGTCTCGGAAAGCACGCAGATGGTGGTCGCGTCGATGGGCTTCGGGCTGATCCTCGGCATCGTCTACGGCTGGGCCGCAGCACAATCGCTTCTCGGATCTCTGAGCGACCGCGGTCTGACCGCACCCACGCTGCCGTGGGCGGTCATCGCCGGAACCGTGCTGTGCGGTGGACTGCTCGCCCTCGGTGCCTCGCTGACCCCGGCGCGTCGGGCCAATCAGATCTCGCCGGTACTCGCGTTGGCGGACGCCTGATCTCGAGGTCCGTAGCGTTCGGCGATTGCCAGGGCCCGGCCGTACAGACCATCCCGCACCGACTGCGGCCCTATGACCTCCGCGTCGGTACCGAGTTGCCACAGCGCCCACTCTGCATGCCGCGCATCCTGGAACGTCAGGGTCATCCGCAACCGACCGTCACCGTCGAGTTCCTCGTCGGTGACGGTCAATGCGGTCTCTGCCAGTTCTTCCCGTCGCCTCGGATCGATGAGCGCCGACACCGTCACGGGGTCGCCGCCGTTCCTGAATCGGGTACCGCGCTCGACCCACATCCGGCCGAGATGCACGCTGTCCGGCCGTTGTGCCGGTTCGGTGAGCACCTCGGCGTCCTGCACCCGAGAGAGTCGGTAGGTGCGGTCTTCGCCGTCTCGGGTGGCCAGCAGGTAGCCCTGGCCTCGCACGGTGACGAGTCCTATGGGGTCCACCGTGCGCCACTGCGCATCTCGGCCTGTCGGGGCATAGAGGATGTGCAGCTTCTTTCCGTCGAGCACCGCTCTGCGCACAGGGTAGATGACGTCGGCGGGTATCTGCTCGGTAGTCGTGCGACGCGAGAGCAGGTCTGCCTCGGGTTCGATGAGGAACCGGCGAGCTGAGGTTCGTGCGGTGTCGTGATGGCCGTCGGGCAACGCGTCCATCACCTTTCGCAGGGCCGACGCGACGGCCGACCCGAGGCCGAGTGTGCGCTCTCCGCCGCTCGATTCGAGGGCTGCAAGTAACGCCAGCGCCTCGTCGTGATTGAGACCGGGGAATTCGGTTCTGAAGCCGGGCAACAAGGCGAACCCTCCCCGCCTGCCGCGCTCGGCGTAGACGGGGACGCCTGCGGTCGAGAGTGCGTCGATGTCGCGGAGCACGGTGCGCGTCGACACCTCGAGTTCGGCGGCGAGGGCGTCGGCCGTCATTCGGCCGCGTTGACGCAGCAGAAGTACCAGCGAGACCAGCCTGTCGGCGCGCATGCGAGAACGGTACCGAAATACACGACAGTGGGTGTCGTGATTTGCTGTCAACCTTCTCACGTACCAGTCCTGACGCGAGACGGAGAGAACACACCATGGAACGAACTGCGATCAATCCTGTGCAATGGTCGGTGGCCCTCGGGTTCGAGCAGGGCACACTCGTCACCGATCCCGGCCGGACTCTGTACTGCTCCGGGCAGACCGCCATGAACAGCGAAGGCGCCCCCGAGCACGAAGGTGACATGGCAGCCCAGCTGTCGCTCGCTCTCGACAATCTGGATGCGGTGCTCGCCGAGGCCGCCATGTCGATTTCGAACCTCGTGAAGCTGGGGATCTACACCACCGACATCGACCTGCTGTTTCGGCACTACGGGGTACTGATGTCGAGACTGCTTGCCGCAGGAGTCACTCCGGCCACCACCATGGTGGAGGTATCCCGATTGGCGGTCCCGGGTCAGATGATCGAGATCGACGGGATTGCCGTGGCCTGATCCCTCGTTCGGCCCCTTTCGAACGACCACGAGCGCGGCCGGTCGGCTACCGAATCCGGCCGGCCGCAGCGGGTTCAGGCGTGGGTGCAGGTCCCGCCATCTGCGACAGGTGTGCGCGCTGACGCCGAGAGGTCAGCGCTCGTTCACTCGACGGGCCACAACCAGCGCGAACCGAGATTCTGCGTCCGACCAGAGATGCTCGACGCCGAACCCCGCTGCGGCCAGTTCCTCGGTGATGCCTTCCGGGCGGAACTTTGCCGAGATCTCGGTGCGGAGATCCTCGCCGGTATCGAAGCGGACATCGAGATCGAGCTCGGCGATGTGCACGTGCTGCGGCGAGCGTGCCCGCAACCGCATCTCGATCCACTCGTTCTCTGCATTCCACAGCGCGACATGTTCGAAGGCATCGGGATCGAAGTCGCCACCGAGACGAGAGTTGATCACCGAGAGCACGTTTCGATTGAACTTCGCCGTCACACCTGCCGCGTCGTCGTAGGCGGGAACGAGAACCGACGGGTCGATGACCAGACCGACACCGAGCAGCACGTACTCTCCGGGATCCAGGGCGCCTGCGATGGCACCCAGGAATTCCTTGCGCTCCTCGGGGATGAGGTTGCCCAGAGTGCCGCCGAGAAAGGCGATGGTTCTCCCCTGCCCCGACGGAAGATTGTGCAGGGTGTCGGTGAAATCGCTGACGATGCCGTGCACGTGAAGGGTCGGGAACTCCCGCGAGATCTGCTCGATTGCCCCTTCGAGCGCTGTAATGGATACATCTTGCGGCACATAAGTTTTCAGCGAACCGTTCTTGACGCCCGCAGCGAGAAGCAGTTTCGTCTTCTCCGACGAGCCGGAGCCCAACTCGATCAGCATCGTGGATTCGGTTGCCTCGGCGATGTCGAGGGCATGCGCCTCGAGCAGCGCGCGCTCGGTGCGGGTGGGGTAGTACTCAGGCAGCTCCGTGATCTGCTCGAACAACTCGCTACCCACCGCGTCGTAGAAATACTTGGGCGAGAGCCACTTCGAATCGGCCGTGAGCCCGTCCCGCACGTCCTTGCGCAGTTCCTCGACCAGGGCCGAATCTGCCAGATGTACATCCATGGTGCTCATGACGCTCCTTCGATGGGCTACAGGCGGGAGACAGTGACATCGGTTCTCGTGGCGACAACCATGCGTCGATCATCGACGGGGGTCCAGTCCGGATGATCGTCGAGGGGCTCGGACGCAACGATGACCGCGTCTTCGGTTCGCCGCACGGACAGCGAGTGATAAGCCGCTGTGGCGTACAGGGTCTCGCCATCGGCGAGCAGCAGGTTCAATCTGGCGTCCGGTGACTTCGCCTCGACGCGTTGAACCAGAATCCGGAGAGCCGACTCGGGATCGTGGGTACGCAGCAGGTTCTGCAACACGACCCACAGGGCGGCGGCATCGGTGGGCGCGGGCAATGCCAAGGCGTCGATCGGCGGTACCTCCGACCACAATTCGGCCATCGAGTGCGGCCAGCCGAACACCACACCGTTGTGGCTGAACGCCCATCGGCCGTCGGTGAACGGAGCACAGGCGCTGCGCTCGACCGGCATGCCGACCGTTGCCGAACGCACCGCGGCGATCACAGCCCCCGACCGGATCTGACGCAAGGCGTCGTCGACCGCAGGGTCGGTCCAGATCGGCATCGGATTGCGATAGCTGTGCGCGGCTCGGTCGCCGTCCCACCAAGCGACACCGAATCCATCGGCATTGATGGTGCCACCGCCACGCATCTCGCTCGGCGCGTAGGACTGGGCCCGCAGCGAATGGTCACCCTCGGTCAGCAGCGACCCCACCGAGGTGTCCACCCCCAGGTACCCGAGATGTCGGCACATTCAGCTGTGCTCCACGTCGCGAGCCAACCTGAATCCGCTGAAGATCTGCCGCCTGATCGGATGATCCCAGTTGCGGAACGTGCCCCGGCACGCCACCTCGTCGGTGCCGAAAGATCCACCGCGCAACACCTTGTAGTCCCCGCGCAGAAACACCTCGGAGTACTCGGCGTACGGGAACGCCTCGAACCCGGGATACGGCTCGAAATCCGAGGACGTCCACTCCCACACGTCGCCGATGAGCTGATGCACGCCCGCCGCAGACGCACCGACCGGGTATGCGCCCACATCTGCTGGTTCGAGGTGACGCTGATTCAGATTCGCATGCGCCGCAGTGGGTTCGGCATCGCCCCACGGGTAGGTGCGACTGGTTCGCGTCTCGGAGTCGAACCGCGCCGCCTTCTCCCACTCCGCCTCCGTCGGCAGCCGCTTGCCTGCCCAGCGGGCGTACGCATCGGCCTCGAACCAACTCACGTGCACCACCGGTTGCCGGGTTCGCACCGGCCGGCGTACCCCGAAGCTGCGACGCCACCACGTGCCGTCGGAGTCGGTCTCCCAGAACTGCGGAGCAGTCAGGTCGGCGTCGAGGCGATGCTGCCAGCCCCTCTCGGACCAGAGTTCGCGGCGTTCGTAACCACCGTCGGCGATGAATGTCATGAACTGCCCGTTGGTGATCGGGGCTCGGTCGATCGCGAAGGTCGGCACATGCACGACATGAGCAGGCCGCTCGTTGTCCAGTGCCCACGGGTCGAGCGAGGTCCCCATCGAGAACGGGCCACCGGCGATGACCGCCTCACCCGATACCGGCACCTCCGGGTCCGGCGGAGCAGGAGCCGTCAGAACCGCGGGCCCCGAACGCAATTGATGGGTCGCGAGCATCGTCTCGTCGTGCTGCTGCTCGTGCTGAGCGATCATGCCGAACGCAAAGCCGTGTTTCTCCACCGGCCTACCCTCGAAAGTGCTGTGGTCGAGCACATCCCAGGCCTTGTCGCGCACAGTCTGGACGTAGGCACGCGCCTCCTCCGGAGTGAGCAACGGCAGCGAGGTGCGTGACGAACGCGAGTGCTTGAATGCGTCGTACAGCTCGTCGATATCGGGACGCACGGGGTCACGGCCACCGACGTCGCGAACGAGCCAGAGCTCCTCCTGGCTCCCGATGTGGGCGAGATCCCAGACCAGCGGACTCATCAGCGGCGAGTGCTGCGCCATCAGTTCGGTCTCGTCGATGCAGTCGGTGAGCGCAGCACTGCGGTTTCGACTTCGCACGAGGACCGTCTCGATCCGGTTCCTGAGTTGTTCGGGGCTCACACCGATTCCTTTCGACTCTCGAATGCTGCCGACCTCGCGTCGAATTCGCTGGGCGGCAGGCCGGAACGGCACCGGCGGGACGCGGCCGACAGTTGCTCGGCGTACTCGCCGCTGGACTCCGCCGCGAGGTTCAGCAATCCGGTTGCAGCCGTGCGCAGATCGCGATCCGCGAGTCCGACGCGGGCCGCGTCGAGCCACCGCCCGGCCGTCTCGGCACCGATCTCGGTGGCACGGGCCACGAGTTGTGGAGTGGACAACAGCGCCTCGAATGCCGCCGCGGGAACCGCCCATTGCCCGTCCGGCTGAGCATCGAGATAGCGGATCTCGAGGTGCCCGCAGGCCCGCACCGGGGGGAACAAGGTGGTCAGGTGATAATCGAGATCGCCGTACGTGGGCGGCCGTCCCACGACATCGGGATCATCGAGCCAGTGCGCGAACGTCGTCCCCGCGGGTGCTTCCCAATTCTGCGTGACGCCCTGTATGCACAACAGCGGAACGTCGAGCGCCCACCGCGCATACTCGGCGATCGGATCTGCAGTATCGGAGGCGATCGTTCTGGTGGAATCGGTTCTACTGGAATCGAGTTCGAGCCAGGTCCGCATCCGCTGGGATACCCAGTTCCCGGCGGGCGCGCCTGCGAGCTTCGGAGAGCGCGCGAACGCGGCCACGAACGCCGGGCCGATGACGTGTAGCATGCGCCACCGCGCGCCGATCTCGGCCCGATCACGACCGGCGTCGACACTGACCTGCGCCGCAGCGGTACTGCACATCATCAGTTTGCCGTAAGGGCCGATGGTGGTGAACCGAGTCTCCATCGCGCAGTACCGCGGCAGTGTGAGCAGCCGCTCGGGAGCGCGATCGACATCGGCCGCAGCGGCGAGGATCGTGATGCCGGCATCGGCAAGCAGGTCGTGCAACAACCGCGCATCGGCGTCGAGCATCGGTTCGAGACGAGAAACGGATGTACAAGGCGAACTGGACAATTCGACTTGGCCGCCGGGTTCGACGGTGACGATACTTCCGCCCGGCAACGTCAGGGCGGGTGACCGAGGATCGAGGCTGCGTGGGGAGTGGACACCGAGCGCAGCGGACAGAGCAGAGAGCGTGGGTCGCGTTCCGTCATCGAGGGCGGTGAGCCACTCGAGTTCGACACCGATCAGAGCCGGTGGACCCTGCTTGAAGCACACCTTCGATATGTATGCCTCTGCTGCTGGGCGCGAACTCAGCCCGAGGGACTTCTCGTTGGAAGACACTGCCGTTCCTACCTTCCGCACTCAACACGTTCTCTGCTTCCGAACGTACCCAGCTGCGAGGATCGAAAACGCGGTGATCCCGCCTCCGATCGAGGCTACCGATTGTGGAACCCTGATGCCCGAGAGTTCGTGCCTGATCCACGAGTAAGGACAATCGATGCTCGATCACGACCGCATTCGCCGCGATACCCCTGGGTCGTCGGGTCGAGTATTTCTCGACAGCGCCGGGTCCTCGCTTCCCCCCACCGTCGTTGTCGACACCGCCGTCGCGCACCTGCGTCGGGAAGCAGAAATCGGTGGCTACTCCGCCGCGGCCGAACGAGCGACCGAGCTCGCTGCCGTCAAGACCTCGATCGGAACCTTGATCGGAGCGCAGGCGTCGAGCATTGCACTGTCCGATTCTGCGACGCGCGCCTGGACCGATTTCTTCTACTCCGTGCCGCTGGCACCCGGTGACCGAATCCTGCTGTGCGAGGCCGAATATGCCAGCAACGCGATCTCCGCTCTACACCGCGCCGAGGTCACCGGAGCGACCGTCGAGGTGATAGCGAGCGACGAGTCGGGGCAAATCGACGTCCGGGCCCTGGAGGCGATGCTCGATGATCGCGTGAAACTGATCTCGGTGGTGCACGCGCCCACCAACGGTGGGCTGGTCAACCCCGCCCGCGCCATCGCAGACCTCGCCCACCGACACGGCGCACTGGTCCTGCTCGACGCCTGCCAATCCATCGGGCAGCTGCGCGTCGACGTCGAGGAACTCGGTGTCGACGCTCTGTCGGCCACCGGTCGCAAATGGCTCCGCGGGCCCCGCGGAACAGGATTTCTGTATGTGCGTCCTGGATTGGCGTCGACGCTGCATCCCCCGGCTCTGGACCTGCACAGCGCGCAGTGGATCGACGCGCAGAGGTATCGCGTGGCCGACGACGCCACACGATTCGAGTTCTGGGAATGCGACGTGGCCGCCAGGCTGGCACTCGGTGCTGCCGTCGACTATCTGCTCGAACTCGGCATCGATCAGGTCGAGCAGGCCGTGGTCGAGCGTGCCGAATACCTGCGCACCGGACTCAGGAAGATTCCCGGAGTGACCGTGCGCGATCTCGGCGATCGCAAGAGCGGCATCGTCTCGTTCACCGTGGACGGTGAGGAGCCCGAGGCTGTTCGCGACCGGCTGGGAGAGCAGGGTGTGAGCGTGCGAGTGAGTTACCGCAGTTCGACGCGACTGGACATGACGGACCGGGGATTGGACTCCGTCGTCCGCGCATCTGCGCACTATTTCGTCACCTTCGCAGAACTGGACACGATGCTCGCTGCGCTGGCAGGTGAGTGACAGGAAATCCGATCGATACTTCCGCTCACCTGGGGTCTGCGCAGGAACAGCGCGACCCCGACTGCCGAGACCATCAGTCCGGCGACTCCGAACCAGGTGATCGCGTCGCCGAACATGAGCCAGGCCCACAGCATCGTCGTCGGCGGCGTGAGGTAGAGCAGCACGCTGGCGCGGGTGGGTCCACTACGGCGCACCACGTACAAGAACGCGCCGTACGCCCCGAAGGTCGACAGCACGACCGTCCAGACGATGGCCGCCCCGAAACCACCCGTCATCGGTGGCGCTGCATCTCCCGCCAGCACGCTCCAGGTCATGAAACTCACCGCACTGACCGAACATTGGATGGCCATCGACAGTGCGATCGGCTCCTTCGGTGCCAGTGTTCGCTGGCCGATGGTTCCCGCTGACAACGCCAGCATTCCGGCGACCGGTAGCAGATAGACCGGCCAAGAGAGACCGGCAGCAGACAGGTCGCCGGCCACGACGATCGAGACTCCCGCGACTCCGACGAGCAGCCCGAGCACCTGCACTCGCCCGATGCGATCGCCGAAGACTCCGCTCGACGCCACCGCGACCACCAGCGGCTGCAGCGCCGCGATCAACGCGGAGACTCCGGGCGGCACGCCCATCCCGATGCCGGTGATGGTGGCACCGAGGTACAGGACCTGGCAGAGCAGGCCGATGATCGTGTGGATTCGGATGGCGTGCCAGGTCGGTCTCAGCTGCCGGTACCAACACCAGGCGACGAGCAGCACCGCAGCTGCGGAGTAGCGCCAGGCCAGCAGTGTGTGAGCGGGCGCTTCGGCCGTGCCGAGCTCGGCACCGATGAACCCGGAACTCCACAGCACCACCAGGGCTGTTCCCGCGAAGACATCGACATTTGCTTTCATGAGCAGATGTAAACATACAGGTCTGTATACTCGCAGTGCACCCCAGACTGACCAGCGCTTTCGAAAGGCAACCATGCTCGACAAGCCGCTCACCCCCGCCGGCGAACGCATCCTCACCGTCGCCAGCGAGTTGTTCTATGCCCACGGAATCCGGGCCGTCGGCGTCGACCTCATCGCCGAGGAAGCCGGCACCACCAAGAAAACCCTGTACGACCGCTTCGGCTCCAAGGACGGCCTGGTGCAGCACTATCTCGCTCGTCGATACCGACTGTGGTGCGAGCACGTCACGCAGTACGTCGACACCCTCGAACCCGGCTCCACCCGCATCCTCGGGGTGTACGACGCACTCGATGCCTGGATGCGCGGCAACCGTCGCGGCTGCGGGTTCGTCAACGCATTCGCAGAGTTCGGCGGCACCGACAGCCCCGTACTCGCGATCATCGAATCCGAGAAGGCGTGGACGAGATCATTGTTTGCGCGGCTGGCGACGGAGGCCGGATACCCCGATGCAGAAGACCTGGGAACCCGGTTGTCGTTGTTGCACGAAGGTGCCGTCGTGATGGGGACCGCAGGGGGACGAGACGATGCGATCGCGGTGGCGCGGTCGGTGGCTGCCGAGTTGCTCGCTGCGCTCGCAATGGCACGCGTAGGTGCCCCAGGGGGCACATAACCAAGCCACTGCGCAGCATCGTGTATTGTCTTCCAGGTTGTCTCGGCGAGGGTAGATCCACGATTTCCGGATCCACCGTTATCGACGCGGCTCGGCCCCGTTGGCCGCGCTCGTACGTGTCCGCCCCGACGAGCTTGACCGCCCGACGAAGTAGCCGCACGAACCACAGATCACAGCAATCAGGAGCAGTAGCACCATGGCATCGAAGGTAAACAATCTCACCGCGCAGGTCCGCACCGAATTCGGCAAGGGTGCCGCTCGCCGCGCACGTCGCGACGGCCTCGTCCCCGCCGTTCTGTACGGACACGCCACCGATCCCCGCCACCTCGCTCTCGACGCGCGCGAGTTCGCAGCCGTGCTCCGTAACAGCGGAACCAACGCTGTGCTGACACTCGACATCGCAGGTGCCGAGCAGGTCGCACTGACCAAGTCGGTCGTCGTGCACCCGATCCGTCGCACCATCGAGCACGCCGATCTCCTCGTCCTGAAGAAGGGCGAGCGCGTCACCGTCGAGGTCAACGTCGTCGTCGAGGGCGACGCCGCTCCCGGCACGCTGGTTACCGTCGACTCCACCTACGTCGAGATCGAAGCCGACGCCCTGGAAATCCCGGAGTCCATCACCGTCTCCGTCGAGGATGCCGAGATCGGCACGCAGATCACCGCCGGTGACCTGCAGCTCGGCGACGGCGTCGTGCTGATCTCCGATGCGGAGCTCCTGCTCGTCAACGTCGTCGAGGCACCGTCCGAGGACGAGCTCGAGGCAGAGGGCGAAGGCACCGAGCCTGTCTCCGAGACCGGCGAGGCCGAGACCCAGGAAGAAGCAGCGTCTTCTGACGAGAGCTGATTCCACCCCAGCACGTACAACGGCGCGCCGTCTCCCCCGGGAGCGGCGCGCCGTTCGTTTCGAAGGCGTGATGAGACAATCGAGACCGTGAGTGTTGACCCCGAAGCGCCTGCCCTGATCATCGGGCTGGGCAATCCCGGCCCACAGTACGAAAAGACCCGCCACAACGTGGGTTTCATGGTCGCCGACGCGCTTGCCGGACGCGTCGGGTCGACGTTCTCCTCGCACAAGAAGTCCAACTCCGACATCGTGCAGGCCCGCCTGGGCGCTCGCTCCGTGGTCGTCGCCAAGCCGCGCACGTTCATGAATCTCTCGGGCCAACCGGTGGCGGCGTTGGCGCGCTTCTTCTCCATCGAACCGGCGAACATCGTGGTGGTCCACGACGAATTGGACATCGACTTCGGCACTCTCCGACTCAAACTCGGCGGCGGCGAGGGCGGCCACAACGGACTGCGCTCGATCTCCCAGCACCTGAGCACCAAGGACTACCTGCGGGTTCGCGTCGGCGTCGGGCGGCCACCCGGCCGAATGGATCCGGCGTCGTTCGTCCTCAAACCGTTCTCCGCAGCCGAGCGCAAGGATCTCGGCGTCGTCGTCGAAGAAGCTGCCGATGCCGCAGAGCTACTGCTCTCGGCCGGCCTCGAAGCAGCGCAGAACAGGGTGCATCCACGCTGAACCTCACACCCCTGTTGTGAGGTGCGCGCCCGTTCTCGCCACCGAGCACACGCGCGCACCCGGCACAAAGGGTGTGAGGTCTCCAGCCGCGTCAGTTCAGCAGCGACGCCGAGTTCGCTCGTCGCAGTTTGCCGCTCGATGTCTTCGGAATACTGCCCGGCCCGAGCACGGCGACGGTACGCGGCCGCACCCCCACCTCCGAGTGCACCGCGTGGACCACCTCACGTTCGATGCGTTTGACCTCGTCCGGATTGCCGATGTCGTTGGTTTCCACTGCCACAGCAAAGCTTTCGCGCTTGTCCCCGGCATCGAGCCGAATCGCGACGGCATTTCCCGGTCGCACACCCGCGACGGTGCCTGCAGCCCGTTCGATGTCGGTGGGATAGATGTTGCGGCCACCCATGATGATGACGTCCTTGATACGTCCGCATACCACCACCAGTTCGTCCTCGGTGATGTAGCCGACGTCGCCGGTATCGAGCCAGCCGTCCTCGTCGAGAGTCGAGACCGGACCGTCGACGGTGATGTATCCGGGCGTGACCGCCTTACCCCGCACCTCGATGATGCCGACGCCGCGAGCGGTGAGCACCTGCCCCTCCTTGTCCACGACGCGACCCTCGAGACCGGGAACGAATTTGCCGAGAGTGGCGAGGGATCGGGTGTTTCCCCGGGTGGAGGGGACAGCGCGCCCCAACGTCTCGAGCAGGTCCGCGTCGACCACGTCGATCACCTGCCCCCGCCCCGGATCCGGAATCGACACCGCAAGAGTCGTTTCCGCCATCCCGTACACCGGTGCCAGCGCGAGCGGATCGAGCTTGTATGCAGCGCCTGCCTCGGCCAGCGAGATCATGGTCTCCGGATCGACCGGTTCGGCTCCGTTCCAGGCATACCGCAGCGTCGACAGGTCCAGATCCAGATCGTCCTCGGCCTGACGCAGTCTCCGGGCGAGCAACGAGTACGCGAAATTCGGTGCCGCCGTGACGGTTCCGCGATACTTGTGAATGAGCTTGGCCCACAACAGCGGGGAGCGCAGGAAGTCCAGGGGCGTGATGCTGACGACCTCGGCACCGACCTGCATCGGCACCGACAGGAAACCCACCATCCCCATGTCGTGGAACAGCGGCAGCCAACTGACCATCACATCGGAATCGACGTCGAACTCGATGCGATCGATCATGGCGTATGCATTGACGTAGAAGTTCTCGTGCGTGATCCGTACCGCTTTCGGCGAACCGGTTGAACCGGATGTGAGCTGCTGCAACGCGATATCGGACTCGGCCGTCGGTACCGGATCGATGTCGCGACCGGTCTTCATGTCCGCTATCGAGAGCACCGTGATGCCGCGCTCCGCGAGCACCGGCGCGGCGATGTCGAACGGGGGCCCGAGGATCACCGCCTTGGCCGCGATCATCCGCACCACGGTTTCGGTGTCCGCGCCCCACACGGCCAGATCCGTTCGCGGTGTCGGCTGATGCAGCATCGTCACCGATCCCCCGCGCATCCACGTCGCCTGGCACGCAGGCGCGATGTCCACGGGCTGGCCCGCCAGAATGCCGATGGCATCTCCGTGTTCGACGCCCGCATCGGCCAGAGCACCCGCCATACGACGCGCCTGCTCGTGAATTTCTCCCCAGGACTGCCGCAGCGCTTCGTCGGGCTCGCCGGTGACCAGACCACGCTTGCTCGAGCTCGCCGTCTCGAACATCTCCTCGGTGAACTTGCTCAACGCGCTTCTCCTCGTGAGGTCAGCCCCGCCCCACCCTTCACACTAGGCAGTCCTGCCCCGATCGCGGGGCACAACAGGCCGCGTATCCTATGAATTCGACCGCCGGATTTCTGCCCGATGACCCTTGTCGGTGCAGCCCTTGCCAGAAGAATGAGGTTTCAGTGAGTACCCCGTCCAGTACCCCCGACGTCGATGCAACGCTCGAAGGGTCCGGATCGAACGGCGGCTCGTCTCGGAACCCGGCAACCGAAGTGGAGACCGAGGTCGCCCGACGTCGAACATTTGCGGTGATCTCTCACCCCGACGCAGGCAAGTCGACACTCACCGAGGCCCTCGCACTGCACGCGCGCGTCATTTCCGAGGCCGGTGCCATCCACGGCAAAGCAGGCAGGCGATCGACCGTCTCCGACTGGATGGAAATGGAGAAGGCGCGCGGCATTTCGGTCAGTTCGACCGCACTGCAGTTCAACTATCAAACCTCCCCCGATGTCGAGATCACCAACGTCGTCAACCTCGTCGACACTCCCGGCCACGCCGACTTCTCCGAGGACACCTACCGCGTGCTCACGGCCGTCGACGCAGCCGTGATGCTCATCGACGCAGCGAAGGGCCTCGAACCGCAGACCCTCAAGCTGTTCCAGGTGTGCCGTCAGTTCGGCATTCCGGTCATCACCGTGATCAACAAGTGGGACCGCCCTGGCCAGGCACCCCTCGAACTGCTCGACGAGATCGAGTCACGGATCGGCCTCACCCCGACGCCGCTGTACTGGCCCGTCGGCATCGCAGGCGACTTCCGCGGTCTGCTCGACGTGCGAGACGGCAGCTACATCCGTTTCACCCGCACCGCCGGTGGCGCGACCATCGCACCCGAGGAACTGATGACGGCCGAGGCCGCCGCCGAACGCGAGGGCGTCGACTGGGACACCGCCGTGGAGGAGAGCGATCTGCTGCTCTCGAGCGGCCAGCAGCACGATCAGGAAATGTTCCTCGCCGGTCAGACGTCGCCGGTGATCTTCGGCTCGGCGATGCTCAACTTCGGCGTCCGCCAGATCCTCGACACCCTGGTGGCGCTCGCACCCGCGCCGGGACCTCGTGAAGACGCCTCGGGCGGCGAGCGCAAGGTGACCGACCCGTTCAGCGCTGTCGTGTTCAAAGTGCAGGCAGGCATGGACACCGCGCACCGAGACCGACTGGCCTTCATGCGCGTCGTCTCCGGAGTCTTCGAGCGCGGCATGGTCGTCACTCACGCCCAGACCAAGAAGCCGTTCACCACCAAATATGCACTGACGGTGTTCGGACGCGATCGCACGACCGTCGAGCACGCCTACCCGGGAGACATCGTCGGCCTGGTCAACGCCACCGCACTCGCCCCGGGCCACACGCTCTACACCGACAAGAAGGTCGAGTTCCCGCCGATTCCGTCGTTCGCGCCCGAGCACTTCTCCGCACTGCGGGTCGACAGCGCAGACAAGTACAAGAAGTTCCGCCGCGCCGTCGAGCAACTCGATTCCGAAGGTGTGGTGCAGGTACTGCGCAACGACGTTCGCGGCGACGCGTCGCCGGTCCTCGCGGCCGTCGGTCCGATGCAGTTCGAGGTGGTCACCGCTCGAATGAAGACCGAGTTCGGCGTCGACGCCCGCATGGAACCCCTCGGGTACTCGCTGGCTCGGCGGACCGACGCGGCCTCCGCGGCCGAACTGGGTCGTCAGCGTGGTGTCGAGATCTTCACCCGCACCGATGGCGCGCTTCTGGCACTGGTGAGCGACAAGTGGCGCTTGCAGTACCTCCAGAAGGAGATGCCCGAGCTGACCCTGGAGCCACTCGTCGCCGCCGGCGATCAGTAGCATGCTCTCGCTCGTTGCTGCCTCATGCTGATCGAGCTACTGAACGCCGAATTCAGCGTGTTCGGCCATCCCGTGCTGTGGCGTGAGGTGGTCGGCAACGGCTTCGGGTTGGCCTCGGCAATCGGCGGAATGCGACGCGTCGTCTGGGCATGGCCGGTGGGGATCATCGGAAATGCGTTGCTGTTCACCGTCTTTCTCGGCGGCGTGTTCCATACGCCGCAGGCGCTCGATCTCTACGGTCAGGCGGGACGTCAGTTGATGTTCATCGCCGTGAGTGTCTACGGACTGGTGCGCTGGCTACGAGATTCCAAGCGCACGGGGGCTGCGGTGCTTCCGCGTTGGGCCACGGCGCGTGAGCGGTCGGCAATGCTCGTCGTCGCGATCGTCGGCACGGTGGTGTTCGCGCAACTGTTCGGCTACCTCGGCTCGTTCGGCAAGTGGGCCGATGCGTGGATCTTCACCGGATCGATGCTGGCGACCTTCGGGATGGCGCGCGGTCTCACCGAGTTCTGGCTGATCTGGATAGCGGTCGACGTGGTGGGCGTTCCCCTGCTGATCGTCGCCGGCTTCTACCCGTCCGCGGTGCTTTATCTGATATATGCGGCGTTCGTGGCCTGGGGTTTCGCGGTGTGGTTCAGGATCCAGAACAAATACATCGGTCAAAAAATGGCGTCTTAAACAATCGTGATGCTACTCTCAGAGTGTCCGAACAAACTTCGAGTACGTTTTCACGTGCTCGACGTCGAGTTGTTCGTTGCGATCGGTACTCGATCGTGACATCTCGGCGCGGAACCACCTGGGAATCACGATGAAGTGGAAGACGACATGACAAAGGGATCGAACTACCCATTGGCCGGGATCAAGGTCGGTGGCGTTCCCGCCCATCGGTTGGCGACGCCATCCAGGTCCGACTCTGCTTCGCCCGCCGGTGCCCGCTCCGATTCTTCGGCGGCAGCCCCCGCCGAGAAGCCGGTCGAGTCCGCTACCACCGAGAAGTCGTCGGTAGCGCCCGCGTCCACCGAGAAGGCGTCCGCAAAAACGCCAACACCAGCAACGTCGTCCGGCACGGAGTCAACGCCTTCCCGCGCGGACCGACGTCTTCCAGAGAAGCCCGCCAAGGAATCGAACGAGGTTGAAGTGACTACAAGCGATCAGATCTCAGAACACGGCCTGCCCACCAACGGCCGCTCCACGTCTCACGGATCCAACTCCAGCTCCTCGCCGACGCTCGGTCGCGGCCAGGCACCGGACCGTCGCACCGCGATGGGCGTCGCATCCGTGCGTATCGCAGGCCGGCTGACGCAGAACGAGCTCGGCAGCCGCACCGGCGACATCCGCACGCCCGACACCTCCGTCGGCCCCGACGAACTGCTCCAGCTCCTCGGCGAGTACCTCGTCTCGGGTGGCCTGCAGAACCCCGAGATCCACGTGCGTTCCAACGGTCAGACCATCGTGCTGGACCTGCAGAACCCGGCCAAGGGTTACCGCTGATCCGCTGACGGTCACAACAACTGCTGGAATGCCTCTGGTCGCACCATCTCGAGTACCAGAGGCTTCCATTGCGGGGCTCGGTCCTTGTCGACCAACACCGCACGCACTCCCTCGGCGAAGTCCGGTTGGTCGATGACCCATGTCGCGACCCGCAGTTCCCGGTCGAGGCATTCACGCAACGTGCTCCGAGCACCATGCGCGATCAAGGCGTCCGTGGCCATCAACGATGTCGGCGACAGTGTCGCAAGCTGGGTCTTGGTCACACGAGACCACGGTGTGTCGCACTGCAAGGCATCGATGATGTCGACGAGCGACTTCCTGTCGAATACCGCTGCCACCGCCTCCGCACCGAACGACAACTCGGTCGCTGGCAATATCGTGTAGCGGCTGAGCACGTCCTCGATATCGGTGCCACCGAGGATCTCCGACTCGAGCGCACCCACTGCGTCGCTCGGGCAGAAGTGCGTGGCCAAACCCAGCGCAAGCGCATCCGATCCGGTGATGCGCGTACCGGTCAAGGCCAGATAGCGCCCGATATGACCGGGAAGCCGCGACAGAAAATAGCTCGATCCCACATCCGGCACGAATCCGATCGCTGTCTCCGGCATCGCCAGCACTGCGTT
Source organism: Rhodococcus sp. MALMAid1271 (assembly GCF_049195265.1). Lineage (NCBI taxonomy): Bacteria > Bacillati > Actinomycetota > Actinomycetes > Mycobacteriales > Nocardiaceae > Rhodococcus > Rhodococcus sp. MALMAid1271. The sequence continues at coordinate 50,238 of NZ_JBMIRQ010000127.1, forward strand.
CTCCGTGACGATCCGAATACTGCCGTGGATCGAGATGCCCAGACCTCCGCCGAACGCCGCCGCGTCGATGACCGAGATGTACGGCTTGGGGTAATGCGCAATGATCTCGTCGAGGTCGTACTCCGCTGCGAAATAGCGTGGACCCGCCGCACGATCCCCCTCGACCACAGCCTGCCGAACAGCCTTGATGTCTCCGCCCGCACAGAATGCCCGCGGAGAACTACTCGTCACCAGAACCAATGCAACCGCGTCGTCGTCGCGCCAAGCATCGAGTGCGGCCCGAATACCGTCGATCATGGCACTGTTCAACGAGTTCAGCGCCTCCGGCCGATTCAGGACGATATGCCCCACCCCGCCGACAACCTCGGCTTCGACAACGGCCACTGTTCGCTCCTTCACCCCGCAGATCCTCCGAGGCGTAAGAGTATCGCTATTCGCGAGACTCGACCGATCTCGGACGCGCCTGTTCGGGAACATCTGCCGACCGGCACGGCCGCTCCTCCGCAGTGAACCACCCGCGATACAGAAACAGCTGCCCGAGAACAGGACTCTGCACCTCGATCTCGATGCGATGTCGTTCCTCGGCCGAATCCCACCACTCCCGACCGATCGTCACAGCCGACGCCACCTTCGGTAACTTCGGAGCCACGGGACCGAGCAGAAATCGCGGCACCTCGCTCTCGAGCACCAGGCCGCCCTCGTCGTCCACCCGACACGTGGTGTGCACCACCATGTCCGAGGAGAATCCCAGATAATCCAGGGCATAGGCGTCGGACACGGCGGAGGACACCATCACCGAATTCATCCCTTGCGGACGGCCGGGGAACGCGAAGCGACGCACGAAAGACAAAGTCTCGCGGCCCAATTCGTCGACATACGCATAGTTGGCGATAGTGAACGGCACGTCCTTACCGACACCGGCCGGAAAGAGGCCGCGTGTACGGCCCGCCCACAACAACGGCGGCGGAACCAGACGCGAATGCGTCATCTCCTCCATCACACCCACCCCGAACTGGGCGAGGTCATCCGAAGACTGCAACCCGAAACGCCACTGCACCTTGGGATGAAGACGGGAAAAATCCGAGCCCAGTACTTTCGCGACGACCGATGCCATGCCTCCAGTATGCGCTGCGCGCATGTGCACGAAACTTCGCAGCGGGGCTGAGAGCCGGGAGTGGAGCCTGCGGAACGACCCACTACGCCGGGAGTGGAGCCTGCGGAACGACCCGCTATGCCAGGAGTGGAGCCTGCGGAACGACCCTTTTCTCAGTCACGCACATGCGGCGGAGCGGCTCACTCCAACTCGGCAGCCAGTTCCATCCAGCGCTCCTCGGCGACGTCCTTGTCGGCGAGGACCTGCTTGAGTTCGGTGTCGAGCACCACCAGCTTGTCCGGCGCAGTGGCCGCTTCCGCCAGCTCCGCGTGCAATTCGGTCTCCCGCTTGGACAGCCGGACGACGAGCTTCTCGAGCTTGCTGAGCTCTTTGCGAGCAGCACGCTCGGACGCGGCATCACGGGTCGCCTTGCGCGGCACGCTACCGGTGGTCAGTGAATCCGGCGTGGCCTCGGCGGCAAGGACCGCACGTCGACGCAGATACTCGTCGATTCCGCCGGGCAGGTTGGTGAGCTTGCCGTCGCCGAACAGCGCCCAGGTCGAATCGCAGATGCGCTCGATCAGGTATCGATCGTGGCTGATGACCACCAACGTGCCTGCCCAGCCGTCGAGCAGATCCTCGAGCTGTTGCAAGGTGTCGATGTCGAGATCGTTGGTCGGCTCGTCGAGCAGCAACACGTTGGGCTCGGCCATCAGCACCCGCGTCAGTTGCAGCCGACGCCGCTCACCACCGGAAAGATCACCGACGGGAGTTCGCTGGCGAGCCGGGGTGAAGCCCAGCCGCTCGGCAAGCTGACCGGCCGATACTTCCTTGTCCCCCAGCGTTATTCGCTCGGCGACTTCCTTGACCGCGTCGAGCACCCGCAGGTTCTTGGGCAGGTCGTCGAGTTCCTGCTTGAGCCAACCGATGCTGACGGTCTGGCCCTGGATGCGCTTGCCCCGAGCCGGCTGCAGCTCTCCGGCGAGGGTGCGCAGCAAAGTCGTCTTGCCGGAGCCGTTGACCCCGACGAGTCCGACGCGCTCCCCCGGTGCCAGCCGCCACGTGAAATCCTTCACCAACTCGCGGCCGTCCGGGGTTTCCAGGCGAGCGTCTTCGAGTTCGATAACGACCTTCCCGAGCCTGCGCTGAGCGAACGACGCCAACGCCACCGAGTCGCGGGGTGCAGGCACGTCGGCAATCAGGGCCTCGGCCGCTTCGATGCGGTACTTCGGCTTGGAGGTACGGGCCGGAGCGCCGCGGCGCAGCCACGCCAATTCCTTGCGGGCGAGGTTGCGTCGCCGCTCCTCGGACGCGTCCGCCTGGCGGGATCGCTCGGCGCGAGCGAACACCCAGTCGTTGTAGCCACCCTCGTAGGCCTCGACCCCGCCGCCGACCACTTCCCACGTCCGATTGGCGACGGTATCGAGGAACCAGCGATCGTGGGTCACGACCACCAGCGCGCTACGACGGCTGACCAGGTGCGCGGCCAACCACTGCACACCCTCGACGTCGAGGTGGTTGGTCGGCTCGTCGAGCACCAGGAGGTCGAGATCCTGAACCAGAGCCGCAGCCAACGCAACTCGTCGACGCTCGCCACCGGAGAGGTTGTCGATCGGCGCGTCGAGCCCCGAACTGCCCGACGGCCCCAGATCGGCGATACCGATACCGGTCAAGATGTTGCGCACCCTCGAGTCGCCTGCCCACTCGTGCTCGGCCATACCGAGCGGGTCGAGCACCACCTGGCCGACAGTCGACCCGGGCGGCAGCACACCGCGCTGGGTGACCACCGCCATCCGCAGGCCGTTGACCCGACTGACGCGTCCCGAATCGGGCGGTTCGATGCCGGCGAGAACCTCGAGGGTGGTGGTCTTACCGCCACCGTTGAGGCCGACCATGCCGATGCGTTCGCCCTCTTGCACGCCGAGGGAGACACCGTCGAGCAGAGGTTTGACGCCGAAAGACTTGCTGACGTTTTCGAGATTGACGAGATTGACCATCAGGAAGAACCAATCGATTCGCTAGTGACAACACGAGCACCGGGAACCGGCCCACTCGCAACGCGGACGGTGCGGCATACGCCTGCACCGGACAATTCAGCACTCACCGACACCGCCGCATCGGCATCGGCACACAGGAACGCGCAGGTCGGTCCCGAACCGGACACGATTCCCGCCAACGCGCCCGCGGTGACCCCCGCACGCAATGTCCGACGCAACTGTGGCATCAGCGACACCGCCGCAGCCTGGAGATCGTTGCCGAGCAACGGTGCCAGCGCCCGCGGATCGCCGGACGCGAGCGCATGCATCAGGTCTTCGGTGCCCCCGAGACGCGGCGGATCGCCCTTGGCCCGCAACTCGTCGAGCTCGTTGTACACCGCAGGCGTCTGCAGACCACCCTTCGCCAATGCCAGCACCCAGTGAAAACTGTTGCGCGAGAGCACCGGAAGCAGCTTCTCTCCGCGACCTGTCCCCACAGCGGTGCCGCCGTGCAGCGAGAACGGCACGTCGCTGCCGAGCTCAGCGGCGACCTCGTCCAACTCGTCACGCGACAGGTCCAGATGCCACATCGAATTGAGCGCGACCAACGCCGCGGCGGCATCGGCACTGCCGCCTGCCATCCCGCCTGCAACCGGAATGCCCTTGTCGATGGTGATCTCGACCAACGGCTCGCGCCCGACTCGACGCCCCAACAGCTCCGCTGCTTTCCACACGAGATTTCGCGAATCCGTGGGAACCACCCTCGCGTCGTCGCCGCGGACCCGCACCGACAGAGCTTTCGCCGGAACGACCGACAGCTCGTCCGAGAGCGAGAGGGCCTGGAACACCGTCGTCAACTCGTGAAAGCCGTCGGGACGCAGGTCACCGACCGACAGATGCAGATTCACCTTCGAGGGGGCCCGAACGACGACGGGTGTGGGAACGACAGACAGCACGGGTAACCACAGTAGTGGAGAAACGAGGCCTGAGTTCACCACCAGGGCGGCCGCCATCGAGTACTCGATGTGACGTTCAGTGGACTGGAGTGGAGCCCGCGGAACGACCATCGAGCACTTTTCGGGGGTCGATGTCACATCGAGTGGACTGCGGTGGCGGTATCGAGGCGGGAAAGCGGACCGAACATGTCCGCATTACGTGGCAGTGTGTCGGTATGAAAGAAACCTCGGCTCGGCTGCTGCGGCTGCTGTCTCTGCTCCAGACCCGTCGCGATTGGGCGGGCTCCGAGTTGGCGGAACGGCTCGATGTCACTCCTCGGACGCTGCGGCGCGATGTGGACAAGCTGCGTGAGATCGGTTATCCGGTCAATGCGACGCCGGGAGTGGGCGGCGGCTATCAACTTGGTCCCGGTGCCGAGATGCCGCCGTTGCTGCTCGACGACGACGAGGCCCTCGCCGTGGCGTTCGGGTTGCAGTCGGCGGCCGGTGGGTCGGTGGCGGGCATCGGGGAGGCGTCGTTGCGGGCGTTGACGAAATTGCGTCAGGTGATGCCCTCGCGCATTCGGCATCGACTCGATGCTCTGCGCATCGATGTAGTCGAACGCACCCCGCGCTCGGCGGTGGACGCTTCGGTGCTGTCGACGGTGGCGGCGGTGTGCCACGGGCATGAGCGGCTGCGCTTCGACTACCGCAAGCACGACGGTTCGGAGTCCAGGCGCGAGGTGGAGCCGTACAGCCTGGTGCGGGCGGGTGCCCGTTGGTATCTACTGGGCTGGGATGTGCTGCGGGAGGATTGGCGATCGTATCGGGTGGATCGGCTGGTTCCGAAGATTCCCACGGGTCCTCGGTTCACCCCGCGAGAGTTGCCGGAGGGTGGCGCAGCCGCGTTCGTCTCGAGAGGAATCGATCGGGCATTCGCAGTGGTGCAGGCGAGGATCGCGCTGCACGCCCCTATCGAGACGATCGCGCCGATGGTGGACGAGCAGTGGGGCGCACTCGAGACCATCGACGAGAGCACATGTGCTGTGGTGCTCTCGGGTGATTCGCTGCCGTCGATCGCGCGGTGGTTGGCGGCATTCGACACCGATTTCACCGTGCTCGATCCACCGGAGCTGCGCGAGGAGTGCCGGCTGGTCGCCGAGCGGCACGCACGCCTGACCGAACGCTATCGTGCGGCGGTTCACGTGCCGGTAACCGGAACGTGAGTCAATGCAGCGATGACGACAGCCCTCGGTTTCGACCCGAAGTTTCTGGCCGATGTCGACGTTCCGTTGCCCGATCGGCCCAGGTCGCCCGATCGGCCCAGGTTGCCCGATCACCCCGACCTGGTGACGCTTGCGTACACGCACTTCTCGGTGTCCATCGATCCTGCCCGACGCCTCGCGGCGGTCACCGGAGTCAACATCGACGGTGGGAGCCTGAAGGATGTTGCGCGGAGCGACAATTGGAGGTTGGACGACCGACTTCCCGCGTCGCAGCAGGCCGGCAACGAGTTGTACTCGAACAACGACCTCGATCGCGGACATCTGGTGCGCAGGCGAGATCCGGTGTGGGGTGAGCTGTCGGTAGCACGGCGCGCCAACGCCGACACCTTCCACTACACGGTGTGCGCTCCACAGACGGCCACCCTGAACCAGTCCAAGACGCTCTGGCTCGGGCTCGAGGACTACGTTCTCGGCTACGCCGAGCAGTACGGCCGACGCCTTTCGGTGTTCAGCGGATGCATCTTCGCGCAGGACGATCCGGGGTACCGCGGCTTCGCCATTCCGCGGCGGTTCTTCAAGATCGCCGTGTGGTCGCAGGATGCGGCTCCCGCCTGCACCGGTTACGTGCTGGACCAGTCGCCGTCCCTCGATCCGATTCTCGACAAACCCCTGCGAGTGGAGACCGATCCCCCGCCGCTCGGCCCCTACCGGACTTATCAGGTACCGGTGGCCGATATCTCCTCGGCCACCGGTCTCGATCTGGAGGTGCTGATCGACGCCGATCGCTATGCACCGGTGGCCGCCGCTCGTGCGGAGGCGTCGAGGTGGACCGAGCTGACGCGATTGTCGGACATCCACCTGTAGAGCAGCCCTCAGGCTTCGGTGGCGGCCAAACGGACGAAGGCTGCGGCGTCGATGGTTTCGCCGCGCGCCGTCGGGTCGATTCCTGCCTCGCGGAGTCGGCGCTCGGCGGCAGTCGGAGAGCCGGCCCACCCGGCCAGGGCGGCACGTAAGGTCTTGCGTCGCTGCGCGAATGCGGCGTCGATCACCGCGAACACGGCCTTGCGATGAGCGGTGTCGGTCGGCCACGGCGGCTCGGCGTACCGATCGATGCGCACCAGACCGGACTCGACCTTGGGCACCGGCCAGAACACCGAACGCCCCACAGCGCCTGCCCTTTTGACGTCACCGAAGAATCTGGCCTTGACGCTCGGAATGCCGTAGATCTTGCTGCCCGGCACTGCCGCGAGCCGATCGGCCACCTCGGCCTGCACCATCACCACGGCAACGCGGAGACTCGGCAGCTCCGAGAACAAGTGGATCAGGACCGGCACCGCGACGTTGTACGGCAGGTTCGCCACCAGCGCTGTCGGTTCCCCTGCGATGTCTGCGGCCCGCACGCGCAGGGCGTCCGCCTCGATCACGGTCAGTCGGTCGGCCAGAGTCGGAGCCCGCTCTGCCACCGTGATGGGCAACCGGGTCGCGAGCTTGGGGTCGATTTCGACGGCGACGACCGACTCCGCGACGTCGAGCAGTGCGAGCGTCAACGAACCGAGTCCGGGGCCGACCTCGAGTACCGAGTCCTGTGGGCCGACGCCGGCCGAGGCGACGATGCGTCGAACGGTGTTGGCGTCGTGGACGAAATTCTGGCCGAGTTGCTTGGTGGGTCGGACATCGAGCTCGGCGGCGAGGGAGCGGACCTCGGCGGGACCGAGCAGTGCCGCAGATCCCCTCACATGTTCGGACACAGCCGAAACTCTACGCAGGCGCTCAGCGGTAACCCAGTCGGGAGGTGCAGGCAGGCCATGCGCCCCAACCCTGGGACTTCTGCGTCACCGATGCGATGGCGATCTGTTCTTCGCGGGTGGCGAGATCGGCGCGCGGTGCGTACTTGAGTCCGCCCTGGCGTTCCCAGGTGTTCTGATCGAACTGCACGCCGCCGTAGAAGCCGTTGCCGGTGTTGATGGCCCAGTTACCGGTGGCCTCGCACTGTGCGAGCGCGTCCCAGATCGCACCGTTCTCCACTGGCGGCACCTCGGTGCCGGGCTTGGCTCCGACGCGCACGGTCTTGGGCTGAGCGGGCACCTTCACCTCTTCGTCGACCTTCTCACGGCCGACCTCGACGCCGTTGACCATGTTGATCTTCCAGGTGATGTCGGAGACACCCGGAGCGCCGGGGTCCTCGACCACCGTCCGACTCATGTTCATCGTCGGGTCCTCGATGCGCTGCTCGGGTGCATCGACGTCGGTGGTCTCGGTCTTGGTGACGGTGCGATTGCGCGTGACGACGATCTCGGTGCCGTCGGTGACGGTGGCATCGGGATCGGGGGTGACGGTGTCGGCTTCTTCGAGGGGAGCGCCCGCTGCTTCGAGGAACTCACGGACGGTCGGTGCAGCTTCGGTGACCGGGGTTGCGGGAGCACCCCCGTCGGCGAGCGAGACCTGCTTGGGCAACGCCACGTCGAGTTCGGTGCCGTCCAGCGGCAAGCGCTCCGAGCGTGAGGCAGAGACGTGCACGTCCTCGTCCAGACCGGACTGCTGCAGTGCTTCCTCGACGGTCAGTGCCGTGGTCCAGATGTCCTGGGGCTTACCGTCCACGTTCAGCGTGATCTCACGCGCGCGGCGCAGAACGACGGTGTCGCCGTCGCTGAGCCCGGTGTCCGGTGCCGGGACGACGAGGTCCTTGTCGGACGGCGCGTAGCCGGCGTCGATCAGGGCACTGTTGACGTCGGTCTTCATCGTGCTGAGCGAGATCATGTCGCCGTCGACGTCGATGGTCACGGTCTTGTGACGACTGACCGCCATTGCACCGCCGGCGACCAGCGTCATCAACAGAGCCGCGATGACCAGGTACAGCGTGGTCGAGCGGGTGGAGTTGAGGCGTCTGATAGTCGACAAAGTTTCGTAGTCCTGGCGGTTGCGTGCGTGACTTCGGCGTCGAAACGCCCGAGTTCGGTCACGGTACGGTAACGAATTCGCCCCTGCCTCGCAACTTCAGCTGCTACAGGCGGTACACCCGCTCCGCGTTCGCCGTGGCGTGCGCAGCCAACTCGGCCGGATCCTGACCACGCACCTCCGCCAATGCCCGCGCGGTGTACGGCAGGCAGTACGACTCGTTCGGCGCTCCACGGAACGGATGAGGAGTCAGAAACGGCGCGTCCGTCTCGACCAGCACGAGCTCGTCGGGCACCAGCAGCGCGGCCTCCCGCAGCGCGTGCGCATTCTTGAAGCTGACCGTTCCGGAGAAACTGAGTACGTAACCGGCATCGACGCAGGCCCTCGCAGTCTCGGGACCTCCCGAGAAGCAATGGAAGATCACCGTCTCGGGAGCGCCCTCCGCACTCAGGACGGCGAGCAGATCCTCGTCCGCCTCGCGGTTGTGGATCATCAGCGGTTTACCCAGCCGCTTCGCCAGATCGATGTGCCAGCGGAACCCGTCGTGCTGCTCGGTCACCGTCGCGCACCCGTCGAGCTTGCCGGGCCAGTAGTAGTCCAAGCCTGTCTCACCGACAGCGACGACGCGGGGGTCGGACGCCAACCTCTCGATCTCCGCCCTGACGGCGTCGTCGAGCACGTTCGCGCGAGTGGGGTGGATGGCGACCGCTGCCCACACCCGCGGATCCCACGAGGCGGCGTCGACGGCGAAGCGTGCGGCCTCGAGATCGTCGGCGATGGTGACCACGCGCGTGACACCGACGGACTCCGCTCGATCGACGATCGCAGCCACACTCGCCGCATCGGTCGCGCCGCACGCGTCGAGGTGGGTGTGGGCGTCGACGAGGGGGCCGACGGGCTCGGGCAGCGGTGGCGCGGGACGTTCTCTACTCACGCTGGATAGAGTAGGCCCACCATGACTGCGCCAGCTGATGCCTCACGGCCACCCTTCTACGTCACCACGGCAATCGCGTACCCCAACGGAGCACCCCACATCGGGCATGCGTACGAGTACATCGCCACCGACACGATTGCGCGCTTCAAGCGCCTCGACGGCTACGACGTACGCTTTCTGACCGGAACCGACGAGCACGGCCTCAAGATGCAGCAGACCGCGCAGAACGAGGGCATCGACGTCCGCCAGCTCGCGGCGCGCAATTCCGACGCCTTCCAGGCAGCTCACGATCTGCTGCAGAGCTCCTACGGCCGCTTCATCCGGACCACCGACGCCGACCATCACGCGGCGAGCCAGGAACTGTGGCGGCGGATGGAAGCGAACGGAGACATCTATCTGGACGCGTTCTCCGGCTGGTACTCGGTGCGCGACGAGGCCTTCTACACCGAGGCCGAAACCACCCTCGGCGAGGACGGCTCCCGCGTCGCGACCGAGACGAACACGCCCGTCGAGTGGACCGAGGAGCCGTCGTACTTCTTCCGGCTCTCGCAGTACCAGGACAAACTGCTCGAGCTGTACGACGCCTCGCCCGATTTCATCGCGCCGAACACGCGCCGAAACGAGATCGTGAACTTCGTCAAGGGCGGTCTGCGCGACCTGTCGATCTCGCGGACCACGTTCGACTGGGGTGTGCCCGTGCCGGGCGATCCCGCGCACGTGATGTACGTGTGGGTCGACGCGTTGACCAACTACCTGACCGGTGCGGGTTTTCCCGAGACCGACTCGGAGGCGTACCAGAAGTTCTGGCCCGCCGATCTGCACGTCATCGGCAAGGACATCACTCGCTTCCACACCGTCTACTGGCCGGCGTTTCTGATGTCCGCGGGCATCGAGCTGCCCAAGCGGGTGTTCGTGCACGGGTTCTTGAACGTCAAGGGTGAGAAGATGTCCAAGTCCTTGGGCAATGTGCTCACGCCGGACTCGTTGGTGGAGAACTACGGCCTCGATCCAGTGCGCTTCTTCTTCCTCCGCGAGGTCTCGTTCGGGCAGGACGGCAGCTACAGCCACGAGGCGATCGTCGCCCGCGTCAACGCCGACCTGTCCAACGAACTCGGCAACCTCGCCCAGCGTTCGCTGACGATGGTGGCCAAGAACCTCGAAGGAAAGCTTCCGACACCGGGAGACTTCACCGCCGAGGACGAGGAAATGCTGGCCCGCGCGGATGCGCTGCTCGAGATCTGTCGCCGCGAATTCGAGGTACAGGCAATCCATTCCGCGCTCGAAGCGGTCTGGTCGGTACTCGGCGAGACGAACCGCTACTTCTCGCTGCAGCAGCCATGGGTGCTGCGCAAGACCGATCCCGATCGCATGGCCACGGTGTTGTACGTGACGATCGAGGTACTGCGCATCGTGAGCATCCTGGCGCAGCCGGTCATGCCGGATTCGGCCTCACGCATTCTCGACCTGCTGGGGACAACCGATCGCGAGTTCTCCGCCATCGCAACGCGTTCGGTCGCCGGAACAGCACTACCGACCCCGACGCCGGTGTTCCCCAAGTACGAGTAGTGCGCTCCGCGCAGTGGTGCGGTTATGTGCCCTCTGCGGCACTCGACCGCACCACTGCCGCAGGCACTCACACCGCCTTCTCGAGCTCCTCCAGCGTGTTCTCGAGGTGCGTCAGCATTCGCTGCAGGTGCGGCACACTTCGTCGGCATCCGATGAGACCGAAGTTCAACGAGTCGCCGTTGCTGGCGACGGTGATGTTGAGCGCCAGCCCGTCCGCCACGATCGACGCGGGGTAGATGCCGTCGAGCTTCGCACCGTTCCAGTACAGATCCTCCTTCGAGCCCGGCACGTTGGAGATGATGACGTTGAACGGCGGCGGAGTGTGGTCGACGAATCCGGGGACCGGGCCGAACAACAACGGGGCCATGGTGATTGCGCCGACGGCGAGCGCTTCGAGGGTATTGAGCTCGCTCATCATCTGCTTGCCCTTGACGGTCGAATCCTTGATTCGTTCCAACCGCAGAAGCGGATCCGACTCATCGGTACCCAGATTGCACAGGATGGTCGTCACCGAGTTTCCGGAGTCGCTGCCGTCGCCTTCCTTGCGCAGCGACACGGGCACCATCGCGATCAGCGGCTGCTCGGGCAATGCGTTCTGATCGATCAGGTATGCGCGCAGCGCACCGGCGCACATCGCCAGCACCATGTCGTTGAGGGTCGCATCGAGCGCGGTGCCGACCGCGCGAATCCGTTCGATCGACCAGCTCTCGGCGGCGAAGCGGCGAGCCCCGCCGATCGGCACGTTGAACATCGTCCTCGGCGCTTGCAACGGCAGCTGCGCCCCCTGCTTCTTCAACGCACGCAATCCGATTCGCGCAGACGCAGGCGCGAAGTCGACCAGATCCCCGACGATCTTGCGCCCCATCGACAACCCACCACCGAGCTGCGCCAATCGCCCGGGCTGCTCCGCGGCGACCTGTTTCCTGCGCCGGCCGAACAGGGACGGGTCCCAGGTCGCGAGGCCGCTGCGATCGTCCGGATCGGTGGACAGCGTTCGCTGCATCAGCTTCAAGGCGCTCACACCGTCGACCAACGAGTGGTGCACCTTGGTGTACAACGCAATTCGCCCATCCGCCAAGCCCTCGATGATGTGCAGCTCCCACATCGGCTTGTATCGATCCAGTGGCGCGCTGTGGTTGAGCGAGAGGAACTGGAACAACTCGCGAATACGTCCAGGTGCCGGCAATACGGTTCGGCGGACGTGATACTCGAAGTCGACGTCCGGATCGAACGCCCAGGCAACATTGCCCATGATCTGCACCGGACGCGCCGGCCGCTTGCGGAAGAGCTCGTACACCTCGCCCCGGGTGAACGTGCGGTGCACTTCCTCGGCGAACTCGTGGGGATCGCCGGGCGGCACGAACAACTCCAGACCGCCTACGTGCATCGGGTGCTCCCGTGACTCGGCGATCAGAAACATCGATTCCGTGATGGGCATGAGTGCCATGAGCTGTCCCTTTTTTCTATTTGTTTTCGATCACGGTACGGCACCGAATGTGACTCAGAACACGACCTTACGACGGGCCGCGAAAAGCTACCCGCTATTGTCCGTTAAGAGGAGTTCCATATAGCGCGGGGTTCCGACGCACGGCGCATACGCAGCGCGCAACGACGACGGGGATGGAGGCGACGGTCATGAATCCGGCGCTCACCGTAGTGAAATCGACCGATCCGGCAGCCACCGCACGCAGGCAGGACATCCGCGGCGCGAGCCTGCAATCGCAGATTTTGTCCAAGTACCTCCAGTTCACGGTTCGACCGTTCCTCACGATCTGGGCGCAGGCACCCTCCCTTCCCTGGCCGATGGGGTTGGTCGATTACGCGGGACTGCTGGTTCCGCAGGTCAGCGGCACCACCCGCAGCCGCGTCATGCTGGCCGAATGCGAGGCCGAGTGGATCCGTGCGGAGGGAACGGGCACCGATCGGGTGGTTCTCTACCTGCACGGCGGAGCGTTCGTCTGCTGCGGTCTGCGCACGCATCGGCGCATGACCTCGCGGGTATCGGAGAACGTCGACGGTGCGGTGCTGTCGGTCGACTACCGGATGATGCCGCGCAATCCGATCGGCCACGCGGTCGAGGACGGCGTCGACGCGTACCGGTTCCTCCTCGATTCCGGCTACCGCCCGGAGCAGATCATCCTGGGCGGCGACTCTGCCGGCGGATATCTCGCATTCATGGTCACCATGGCCCTGCGGACCGTCGGCCTCCCCGCACCCGCAGGCATCTTCACCATGTCCCCGCTGACCGATATGGACCCCACCGGCAAACTCGATCACGAGAACGCGTCGAAGTGTTCGGTCTTTCCATCCAAGGCCGTTCCCGCATTGACCGCGCTGGCCGATCGCGTCGATGCACGCATCGTCGTCGAGGGCGAACGGGGACCTCGGGTCTCTCCCGTCGACGGGGACCTCACCGGCCTGCCACCGGTGTTGATTCAGGTCGGTTCCACCGAAATGGTCTATGCCGACGCCGAACTCATGGCCGAGCGCCTCGCTGTCGCCGGCGTCGAGTGCGAACTCCAGGTGTACGAGGATCAGGTCCACGTGTTCCAGGCAGCCGACTTCGTGCCCGAGGCCCGCCGCGCGCTCCGAGCGATCGGCGAGTTCGCGCGGAACGTCAGCCCCGACGCCGATCGCTGAGATACCTTCTCCCCATGGCAGTCACAGCGAACAGGTCAGTGGACATCGACGCGGATGCACCGGCAATCCTCGAGGTTCTCGCCGATGTCGAGGGCATCCCCTCGTGGTCCCCGGTTCACAAGAAGTGCGAGGTCGTCGATCGCTTCGACGACGGCAGACCGCACCACGTCAAGATGCACGTCTCGATCGTCGGCGTCAACGACGAACAGCTCGTCGAGTACACGTGGTCCGAGAACGAGGTGTCGTGGACCCTGGTGGAGAGTAATCAGCAGAAGGCCCAGGACGGGCGGTACACCTTGAAGCCCAAGGGCAAGGGCACCCATGTGGAGTTCGAGTTGACGGTCGACCCGAAGATTCCGCTACCGGGCTTTCTGGTGAAGAAGGGAACCAAGACGATCCTCGAGGCGGCCACCGAGGGACTGCGGCTGCACGTGACGGGCTGAGGGCCGCTACTGCTCTTTTCGGGCGGCGAGCACGGCCTCGTAGACCTCACGCTTGGAGACGCCCTCGACCGCCACCTGCGCGCAGGCATCTTTCAACCGCATGCCCGACGCCACCAGCGTCTCCACCTCGGCCACGAGATCCTCGGGCTCCTCGGGGACGGCGATCGCTCCTTCGAGCACGACGGTGATCTCGCCGCGCACGCCGCCCCGCGCCCACTCGAGCAATTCCCCCAACCCGCCGCGTCGCACCTGCTCGTAGGTCTTGGTCAGCTCCCGGCACACTGCCGCCCTGCGGTCGGGACCGAGTACGTCGACAGCGTCCTCGAGACAGGCGACGAGACGATGCGGTGCCTCGAAGAAGACGATGGCGCGGGGTTCGACGCGCACCGACTGGAAATAGGTACGCCGCTGTCCCTGCTTGCGGGGCGCGAACCCGTCGAAGCAGAACCGTTCGACGGGGAGGCCGGAGAGCGCGAGCGCGGTCGTCACCGCCGACGGCCCGGGCAGACAGGTCACCGGCAGATCTGCATCGACGCAGGCGGCGACGAGGCGATAACCGGGATCGCTCACCGACGGCATCCCCGCATCGGTCACCAACAGCACCATCTTCCCCTCGGCCACCGCCTCGACCAGCGCCGGCACCCGGGCCGTCTCGACCTGGTCGTAGAAGCTGACAACTCGTCCTGCGATCACCACGCCGAGCGAGGACGCGAGTTGTTTGGTTCGCCGAGTGTCCTCGGCGGCGACGACATCGGCTCTGCCGAGTGCGTCGCGCAGGCGCTGCGAGGCATCACCGACGTCGCCCATCGGGGTGGCAGCAAGGATGAGCATGCCTCCAGTGTCCCGCACGCGGCACAGCGGCCTGAAGCGCACCGCCGATCAACGCCTACGATCGCTACGTGACCTTGTTGACCTCTGAGCGCTCCGGCGACCGGTCGATGGTCAGTCCCGGGCCGACAGTTGCCGCGCGCGACTGGTTCCACGACACCGATGCTCGACGCGGCTGGATCGTCACCATCGTGATCACCGCCATCTGCGCGATCACTCGTTTCACGATGTTGCGCTACCCCACCGACGCGGGCACTCCCGTCTTCGACGAGAAGCACTACGCCCCGCAGGGCTATCAGGTACTCACCGGTGGCGGCCTCGAAGACAATCCGGCGTACGGACTCGTGGTGCATCCACCGGTGGGCAAGCAACTGATCGCCATCGGGGAAGCTCTGTTCGGGTACAACGGGTGGGGTTGGCGTTTCTCCTCGGCAGTGGCCGGAACCCTGTTGGTTCTGTTGGTGATTCGCATTGTCCGACGCCTCGCACGCTCGACCCTGGTGGGCGCGATCGCGGGCATTCTGCTGACCGTCGACGGCGTGACCTTCGTCAGCAGCCGGATCGGCATGCTGGACATCTTTCTCGCCGTGTTCGTCACTGCCGCGTTCGGTTGCTTGATCGTCGACCGTGACGACATGCGACGGCGACTGTCCGCAGTGTGTGACGAGGGCCGGATGAACGCCAGCGTCCTCGGTCCTCGAATGGGCGTGCGGTGGTGGCGTTTCGGGGCGGGGATCCTGCTCGGCCTGGCCTGCGCCACCAAGTGGTCAGGTCTGTACTTCATCGCGTTCTTCGGATTGATGAGTGTCGCATTCGATCTGGCCGCCCGCCGCTCGTACGGTGTCTCGCGCCCGTGGCGCGGAACTGCCGCGCGCGACGTCGGGCCTGCGCTGTACGCACTGGTGGTCGTCCCGACTGCGGTGTATCTGATGACGTACTGGGCATGGTTCACCTCCGAGACCGGCGTCGACCGACACGAGGTCGGCAACGGAATCGGCGCGGGCGGCCCGTTCTCGTTCGTCCCCGAAGCGCTGCGGTCGCTGTGGTACTACAGCGGCAATGTGTTGCAATTCCATGAGGGACTGACCAATTCGGCCGGCAACCGGCATCCGTGGGAATCGAAGCCCTGGACATGGCCGATGGGCCTGCGTCCGATGCTCTACTACTTCGCCGACGGGGAGAACGTGTCCGGCTGCTCGGCGTCGTCGTGCGTCAAGGCGATCATGCTGATCGGTACACCGGCGATGTGGTGGCTGGCGTTGCCGATGCTGGGCTGGGTGATCTGGTCCGCATTCGTTCGACGTGACTGGCGCTACGCCGCGGTGCTGGTCGGGTATTCGGCCGCACTGCTGCCCTGGTTCGCCACTCTCGATCGGCAGATGTACTACTTCTACGCGGTGGCCCTGGCCCCGTTCATGGTGATGGGCTTCGCGTTGGTACTGGGCGACATCCTCGGGAAGGCGACGGCCTCAGCGGAACGGCGAGGTACCGGACTGCTGCTGGTGTCCCTGTACCTCGCCGTGGTGATCGCGAATTTCGTCTGGCTGTGGCCGATTCTCACCGCCATGCCGATCACTCCGCAGATGTGGCAGGAGCAGCTGTGGCTGCCCAGTTGGCGCTAGGCCAGTAGCGCGGTCTTGCCTTTGGTGAGACCGTCGATACTGATGCGTCCGGCACCGAACGCAGCGAGCAACAGTGCGCCTACACCGAGAGCGACGACCAGTTCGTAGCCGTTGTCGGCAACGAAGACGCCGTGCTCGAAGTGAACGAAGACTGCGGCACCGAGCATGTCGAGGAACAGCAGCAGTCCGGCGACGGGGGTGAAGATTCCCAGCACCAGCGCGCCGCCGCCGACGAGTTCGACGAAGGTCGCGAAGTACGCCGATGCAGTAGGCAGCGGGATGTTCATCATCTCGAAACTGGCTGCGGCACCGTCGAGGCCGTAGGTGTTCAGCTTTTGCCAGCCGTGAGCGATGAAGACCACGCCCAGACCGATTCGGGCTACGAGGGCGACGGCATCGCGGACGAGGGTGGAGTTCATGGGTCATCCTTCTGGCACGGCTACAGGGGCTGGTTCACCTTCCCAGAAGTATGTTGAAGCGTCAACTTAAACTCCGTCGGCTCCCTTGAGTGCAGATTCCACGAACGCTCGCGCCTGCTCGTCGTCCAAGCCGATCGACCGCACCGTTCTGACGAATTCCGTCGCGGCACGAGCAGCGATGTCACGCGAAGGATCCCCACCCGAAGCGACGAACGAGCCCGACCGACCCCGCGTCTCGATGACACCCTGCTGCTCGAGCTCTCGGTACGTCTTGGCCACCGTGTTCGGTGCGATCTTCAGTTCCTCGGCCAACCCGCGAACCGTCGGAATCTTCGTGCCCGCAATGAGTTCTCCCGACCGCACCAGACCGAGGATCTGCATTCGCAACTGCTCGAACACCGGGGTGGCATTCGAGGAATCGATCCGTATTCGCACAGCCGGTCCTTCAGCCGAGCGCGTCGACGGCGTCGGCGATCGACGTCGAGCCGGAGGTCAACATCAGAGTTTTGCGTACGGCCCCACCGGTATCGATCAACCGAGCGATCACCGCGGCCACATCGGCGCGCGGGACGCTTCCGGCGTCCATCGGCGGCTCGGTGAGAGACACCGCATCCAGCGGATCCTCGTCCGTCAACCTACCGGGACGCAGAATCGTCCAGTCCAAGCCACTTCTCGCCGAAACATCTTCTTCTGCAGCGGTTTTGGCTTTGATGTACGCTTTCCACCCCTCATCGAGGTCCTCGGCCACCGGTTCACCTGCGCCGAAAGAACTGATCAGCACGTAACGGCGGATACCGGCCTTCTCGGCTGCGTCGGCCAACAGCACGGCACCGGCGCGATCGACGGTGTCTTTCCGATCGGGACCGCTGTTCGGTCCTGCACCCGCAGCGAAGACCACTGCATCGGCCCCGGCGAGCACCTCGGCCAACTCGTCGACGGACGCCGCCTCCAGGTCGATCACCTGCGGTAACGCGCCGAGCGCCGTGACGGCATCGACATGCTCGGTATTACGGATCAGCGACACCGCCCGATCACCGTGCGCCGTCAGTACCTGCGTCAGGTGTTGGGCGATCTGGCCGTGCCCACCTGCAATGACAATCCGCTTGTCGGTCATGAAAGACTGCTCCCGTCCCTGGCGTGAATCTGTGCTGGTGGCTACCCACGTGGCAGGATTGCAAACATGACAGGCTCCGCGACCATCTATCACAATCCACGCTGCAACACCTCGCGTACCGCACTGAAATTGATCGAGGAATCCGGCGCGGTCCCGAACGTGATTCGCTACCTCGACACCCCACCCACCCACGACGAACTGCGCACACTGCTCGCCGACGCGGGCCTCGAACCCCGGCAGGCCGTTCGCCGCCGCGAGAGCATCTACAAAGACCTCGGTCTCGCCGACGCAGATGCGGAAACGCTGATCGCCGCGATGGTCCAGCACCCGATTCTCATCGAACGCCCGATCGTGGTGACCGAGAAGGGAACTGTGCTGGCACGGCCCGCCGAGAAGGTTCTCACCGTTCTCTGATCATCACGCCATCGCGGTTCGCAGACCTGAAGTATTGTCGAGGTCGTGCCGATGCCCGAATGGAACGTTCGTGAACTAACTCCCGGCCAACTGTCCGAGCGCAGCGGAGTTGCGGTCTCGGCGTTGCACTTCTACGAAAAGCAGGGGCTGATCAGCAGCCGGAGAACGTCGGGCAACCAGCGCAGATTCCACCGCGAGATGTTGCGGCGTGTGGCGTTCATCCGCATCTCGCAGAAAGTCGGAATTCCGCTGGCCAGCATCCGGCGGGCGTTGAGCGAACTACCGGACGAGCGGACGCCTACGCGCGCGGACTGGGCGCAGCTCTCGACGCTCTGGCATCGCGAGCTCGATTCTCGAATCGAGCAACTGACGCGCCTGCGCGACAACCTGACCGGATGTATCGGCTGTGGCTGCCTGTCCCTGGCAAGCTGCGCTCTGGCCAATCCCCACGACGAGTTGTCTCAGTCGGGACCCGGCGCGCGCACGCTGGACGTCGATTTGGACGAGCCCTCGGATCGACGCGGCACCAACAATTTCGAGAACTGATCGTTGGCCCGCTGCAGAACGAACTCGTACGGCGGAGCGAACTTTCGGGCCACCCAGTAGCCGAAGCGAATGTCGTTGGAGGAGTAGACGAGATACTTCCGCTTGGCGATTCCGGCCAGAATGGCGTCGGCGACCACGGAGGGTTCGACGGCGCGTTTCTCGAATCGATGCTGCAGCTTCTGCACGCGCGGATCGTCGCGATCGACACCGGCGATCTGAAGTGTCTGCACCAGACCGGTTTTGACACCGCCCGGCACCACGAGACTTACCCCGATTCCATGGCGCTTGAGGTCGTACTTGAGAACCTCGGAGACTCCCCGCAGGCCGTACTTGCTTGCGCTGTACGCCGCGTGCCACGGCAGAGGAATCAGGCCCGCAGCGGAGGATACGTTGACCAGGTGACCGCCACGTCCGGCCTCGATCATCGGCGGCAGAAACTTCTCGATGATGTGGATCGGCCCCATCAGGTTGACATCGACCATCGACTTCCAGTGGCGATGCTCGAGATTTTCGACCGTCCCCCACGCCGATATTCCAGCCACGTTCATCACCACGTCGAGGCTGCCGAATTCGGCGTGAATGTCGTCGGCGAACGCGGTCACCGCCTCGAAATCGGAGACGTCGAACGGCAGCGAATGGCTGACGGTACCGCCTTCACGGCCGACCATGTCCACTGTCTCGGCCAATCCTGCGCCGTTGATGTCGGTGAGGAAGAGTTCGGCTCCCACCCCAGCGGCAGCGATGGCCGTCGCCCTGCCGATTCCGCTACCCGCGCCCGTGATCAGCGTCTTCTTACCGCGCAGATCGTATGTAGCCATCGAAGCCCTAATCCCCCACCGGTTGCGCGTGCACGTTCGACGTCGACCCTACGCGGTGCAGGCCGAGCCGACTGTCACAATCTCTGCGACATTTCGTCCCGGTAGTCGGCGATGGTGCGCTCGATCCGCGAGGCGTCGTCTTCGACACCCCGCTTGTGCGCGTCGTCTGCGCGCTGCTGCAGGATGCTGATCGCCTTTCGGAGCTCGTTGTCCGACATTCTTGGCTGTTGAGAAGTGTGGTTCATATCACACAGTCTGCCCGCCTCGGCAGAGCGCGGCAAGTATCACCGCATCACGACATTCTCAGACGGTGACGGAGCCCGATGCGATGTTCTCGCGCACGAAACTGGACAGACTGCGCGCGGCGAATTCCCGGAAGTAGGCAAGCTTGTCGGCAGGCACCAGCGACGGAAGCACGGTGTTCCAGACCTTCTCCATCCGCGAGGGCGCGTCTTCGAGTCGCGATTGTGCCTCGGACACCATCAAGACACCTGCGAGCATCTCGCACACCAGCAGCGCTGCATTGCCTGCGTCGAGATGGTCCGCGACATCGCCGTGTTCGATGGCCCGCTCGAAGAGGTGCTCGAAGATGTTTCCCCAGGTCCCGAACACGCTGCCGCGCGCGGTATCGGATCCGTCGATCTCCATCTGCAACCGGTACATGACGCGAACCAGGGGGTCCGAGGCGGCGAGCTCGAGCACGGAGTACGAGATCCCTATGACCGATTCGAGGGCCGGGCTGCGACTGTCGACCATCCCGGCGCACGCGGTGGAGACACGCTCGTGGCCCTCGTCGACGATCGCGCGAGCGAGCTCCTCCTTGGACGCGAAGTGAAAGTACAGCGCACCCTTGGTCACGCCGGACTGCGCCGACACCTGACTGAGCGTGGCATTGGCGTGCCCCACCTCGAGAAAGAGATCTGCCGCGGCGCGAAGTGCGGCCGCACGAGTTGCTTCTGCCCTGAGTTGTCTCACCATGTTGCTATACCCCTGCTCTGTCGACCTTGCGCTGACATCGACGCCTGATACGCGCCGCCACCCGTCATGCGAACGAGGCGAATCGGAATCCGCAACGCCTTTGCGAGGAGTCAGCGCTCGACAATGGTAACCGGTTCGGCGGCGACTTTGTGATTCGAAAGTGACAATTGCATGAAGAAGACGCCTTCTACAATACAATTGAAACGAAAAGTTCCACCTCTCCGGAATTTGTAACGACTTCCACTTCCTCTTTGTAGGCCCGGAATATCGCCCCGGAAGCGACACACTCGTCGACCTGCGCCCATACGTCCTCGATGGGGTCCGACAATGTACCGGTGGGCACGAACACGGCAAACACACCGGTCGGTATCGAAACGAACACGTCTCCGACAGCCACGTCAGCAGGGGAATCCACCGGAACGCCCACCACGGCATTGACCGTGCCGTGCGGATCCGACACGTACACAGTGGTCACCTCATCGACGCCGATTCGCTTCTCGCGCACCCGATCTCGCAAGAATCGCATCCACTCGCTACCACTCGATTCCGCGCCCGGTTCGACGCGCGGAGCGACCAGTCCGCTGAACAACTCCGCTCCGCGCGCGGTGACCCGAAAGCCCATCAGACCGCACCGGGCGCAGTGATCGCCAGATAGAGATCGATCTTGTACGCATGCGGGTAGCACTCGTAATCGCCGGTGAAGGAACGCACTATCTCACCGTGTTCCTCGGCATGTTCGATCTGATTCCACAACCGAGTGAGGACCTCGGGAAAATAGCCCACCGCAGAAAAGCGGGCATATTTCGCAGCGGGAACTTTCGCAACCAGATGCCCGCGGGCGACCTGATCGAGCGAAGAACACACATAACCGACTATCTGAGTGTTGTACGAACCGATACCAGGGGCGAAGTCGGTGTAAATCGAAGCCAACGGGCCGGCAGTATCCTGATTGAGCACAGCAGACCACGCTTGATCGAGGTCCGGGTCGTTGAGACGGCCGAGCGCCCGTTTGGGGCTCCGAACCGGGAGACCGGCAACCCACGTTTCAGGAAGGTCGACGATCTCGAACGACATTCACACTCCGTAGAGAGATTGCGTGGTTAGATCAGGTACTGGATACGTTCACGATATCGTCTGACAATCTACCGTCGCGACTGGTACGTCCATCGTCAAATTATCAACCATATTTGCTCCGGCGTCGATCGCTGAGCAACTCGCGGCGCAGTAGCCACCGCCGACAGCGGCCCGCTGGATGTGCCGGCCCTCGGGGCGCTTCCCGTGCAATGCCCCCGCAGGCGGCGGCGGACAGTCGACACAGCGAACCACACGGACGACCCCGGCGTTCATACCGAGCGAATTAGGCGATATACAGCGCACTGTCGCTGCCGCAGAGTGGGCAACACTGCGCGGCGAAGACGAATTGCACCCGCGTAATTCGGTTACTTCTCGTTCGGCAATTCTCCATGACCAATTCGTCGCGAATTCATTTATCGGATGCGGCCGACGCGAATTCACGAGTGTCAGTACGTGACAGTTTGACATCCGACGTAACGCTGCTATCGGAATGCGACACCGGCAGAATTCGCGAGTCGCACGTGGACAAAATGCGTGTCAGAGGCCAATGAAGCGTATGCAAGATCATATCCAGCACCAGCACACGACCGAGCGCTCTACTGGCCAGATTGTGGTGATCCCAGGTTCGATAAGAACTGGACACGTAGTGCCGGTACTCGAGCGGCGGCGTGAGCAGCCTGCGGCCCGATACCTCGACACACATGGACTTGATCTGCGCGATACGCAACCCGATTCGGTGCAGACAGAGCGACAGATCGATGTCCTCGTGCAGGTCGGTTCGCAGACTCACTCGGTCGCGGGCCGCCTGCCAGGCAGAGCGGCGAATGGCGAAGTTGTTGCCGGACGCCGCCGATACCCACAGCTCATCGGGCTTACGCCTGGTGGTGTAGTTGACGAAGGCTCGGTACGGCGCAGCCCAGGGCGAGTCGTACAGGTGGATCGGGCCGGTCACCGCGGCGTAGTCCAATCGCCTGTCGAAGAAATCCAATACCGCCTCGGCCCAGCCCGGACCGACGTGCGTATCGGCGTCGATACGCCCGATGATCGATCCGCCGGCGTGATCGAAGCCGGTATTTCGTGCATGTACGACGCCTCGTTCGGACTCCGAGACCAGTGTCACCATCGGGAATCTACGGCGACGATCGGCCACGATCGCGGCGGTGTCGTCCGTCGAATTGTTGTCGACGACGATGATCTCGTGAATGTATTCACGCTGCGCGAGCAGTGCATCCAGGCATTGACCCATATGCGCGGACTCGTTGAATGCAGGCACTACCACCGAAAGAGTGTTCACCGAAGCCAACCCCTGACCAATTGTTTCTGGCAAACGTGTGGCTCGATTCGATTACATACATTCGTGCATCCCGAAACGCGAGCCGCGGACACAAGAGATGCTACATCATTACCAAAGGAAAATAATTCGTCGAATTATGAGCCATAAATAATACTATCGACAGATACAGCTCATCGAGCAGTCGTCGATTCAAGTCAGGGCGAATGAAACAAGCGCATCAATTGTTTTGTTCGTCGAGATCCGACTCCTCGTTCAGACTTCGAACTCGTCTCGCCGGGCTACCGACGTAGACCCCATCGGGATCGCAATCCTTGGTCACCAGAGAGTGGGCACCGATGATGCAGCCCGCGCCGATCCGAATACCCGGCATGATCACCGCGCTGGAGCCCACCCAGGTTCCCGCGCCGATCGTGACCGGAGCGCCCACCAGCCCTCCGGCCCGCCGGGTCCGCGCGCCGATCTCGTGCGTGCTGGTCAGTACGCGCACATGATCGGACAGGTACGCCCCGTCGCCGATGTCGATATTCGCCACCGTGTCGAAGTAGCAACCGTAATTGACGAAGGTGCCCGCACCCAGGCGAAGTACGCCCCGCCCCTGAACCATCTGACCGCCGTACACGAGTGCCCCAGACCCCACCCGCACCCTCGCAGCCCACAACGCACGTCCCCGCAACACAGCGGGGAGCACAGGGCAATTGGCCAGCGAGACAACCGACGACTGCCGCACCTGAAACACAGCCCAGCGGACATCGTCGGCTGCGTACCTCCGCCACCAGCGCATGCGCAGAACCTTAGCCGCGCGCACGGAGCAGACCGGGTGGACACACCCAACACCCCACAGAGCCGACCAACAGCTTGGAAACTCGACCGAAGAACACCTCTTCATCCAATTCAGAGCTCGACTCGGTCTCTGAATCGATCAGGAAGTTCGATTCCGGCCACACGGTTTGATTGAAAGAGATACAAATACTCCTGGCCGCTCTTCGTGGACGGCTCTTCCAACACCCCTCACCAAGTAGGAGTCCCCGCATGGACATCTCTTCGTTCATCTCCAGCCTTCTGTCGACCGGAAGCTCCACCGGAAGCACGACCTCCAACATCCCGATCCTGGAGCTGCTCGGCTCCGGCTCAGCTTCCTGACAGTTCGACGTCCCCATGAAGAAGGCCCGGCCGACATCGTCGACCGGGCCTTTCTTCTCTGCTGTGTGGAGCTGAGGGGAATCGAACCCCTGACCTTCTCGATGCGAACGAGACGCGCTACCAACTGCGCCACAGCCCCTGTGCCGTCATCGGTGACCGGCTCGGTAACACTAGCAAAGCCGCTCGCGACAGCCGCTACGCGCCCTGCGCTCTCCGCACGTCTCGACCGTCGTCCCGCGCTGCCTGGAACGGCTCCTCGTAGTGGTTCAGATGCTCGAATTCGGGATCCTCGTCGTCGATCTCGAGCACCACGGCACCGGGTCGACGCAGACGCTGCGGCACGAGCTCGAGCTCTTCGTCGGTTTCCGATTCCACGCCGAGTCGGGACCGGCCCATGCGTGTGAGCCGGCGGCGGCGCACCTCTTCCTCGATCTGCACCTGACGACGCAGGTAGTACAGATAGCCGGCGAGGGCGGCCACGGACAGACCGCACAACCACCAGATCGTCGGGGAGATGATGAAGGCCAATGCCGCGGTGGTGATCGCTGCGAACACCAAACCCAGTACCGCGCGTTGACGGAAGCTGTATCGCGCTGCCCGGGCGATCTGGTCTGCCTCGGGGTCGAACCCACCGCGGCCGCGTCGGCGCGGCACGAAATCGTCGTCGACCACTCCGCGTTCGTACTCGGGAGGGTTACCGCGCAGAGGTTCCTGTGTCGGTCCGTCGCGATCGAGGTCGTTCTCTCCAGCGTGAGTGTCCATCGGGTCCTCCGCGGTACCGGGTAGATCGGGTGAGTCTGATCGAACAGTGGCGAATGTCGTACCGAAGATCTCGCTGGCCGGTGCCGAGACCCGAAGGTCGTCCTCGGGTCTCCAGTAGGGATCACTGCGGTGGCCGGTCGCGGGGCCTCGCTGCTTGCGCTTGGTGCCACCCCGATGCAGAACACGAGTGGCCAGGGCCGCGTCGGTCGTCTGCATGATCTGTGGGCGCTTGGTCATCAGCATGGGAAGAAGAACGAAGAGCCAGACGGCCACGAGACCGATCCAGATGATCGAGTTCGGCATCGGCGATGTTCTCCTCCCGTGGACGACGGCGACAGTGAAAGACGTCCTCAGGCTATGCGGAGGAGGTACGAGAACGACGCAGACGCGCCGACTCGAATTACACTCCTGTCACTTTGACCACACGAGTGCCCGGACACGCGGAGCTCAGGCCCACGCTGCCCGGCCCGATCGGACCAACCGATCGACGACGGTTCCCTGCACCTCACCGGCGGTGATCGCGACGAGCTTGTGATCGCGCCATTCACCGTCCACGTCGAGATACTTGTAGAGCAGGCCTTCTTCGCGGAAGCCGACATTGCGCAGTACGGCTTGGCTGGCGAGATTCTCCGGCCGCACCGTCGCTTCCACGCGGTGCAGCCCGACGGGGCCGAAGCAGTGATCGAGTCCGAGCGCGAGTGCAGCGGTCGCGACGCCTCTACCGTTGACGTCCTTGGACACCCAGTAGCCGATCCATGCCGACCGGAGCGCCCCGCGGACGATGTTCCCGGTGGTGATCTGGCCGCAGAATTCGCCGTCGACCTCGATGACCATCGGAAGCATGTGTCCCTTACGTGCCTCGGACTTGAGGCCGGAGCACAGGGTGGGCCACGACGAGATGTGGTGCCGAGAATTCCAGCTGCCCTCGCCGCTGGGTTCCCAGGGCTCGAGGTGGGCACGGTCCTCGGTGCGGATCCGGCTCCAGGCGGCGGCGTCGCGCATCCGCACCGGCCGGAGTGTGACGGTTCCGGCCGCCACTCTCACTGGACCCAATTTCGCCGGCCAACCTGGGTGGCTCGACCACGTTCGCGGCATCAGACGATGGTATGCGCTGCGCGAAGCCGTGTGGTCGAGTGCCCTCTGCGGCGCTCGCGCATGCCCGTGGCGTCAGCCTCGCTGAGCCAGGAACGAGACCTTCACTTCTTCGCCGGTACGGATCTCGGTGACCTCCGGATCGATGACCACCAGGCAGTTCGCCTCGGCGAGAGTCGCCAGCAGATGCGAGGACGATCCGGGCGCGCCGCCGAGCGCCTGGACCAGGTACTCCCCGGTCCCCTCGTCGCGCATCAGTTGGCCGCGCAGAAATCCCTTGCGGTCTTCGATCGAGGTGATCGGTGCGACGGTTCGTGCCGTCACGGTCCGACGCATCGGCTGACGTCGGCCCAGGGCGATGCGAATCAACGGACGCACCATGACCTCGAACACCACGAGGGCACTGACGGGGTTGGCCGGCAGCAAGAAAGTGGGCACCTCGTCGCGTCCGAGTTGACCGAAACCCTGGACCGAGCCCGGGTGCATGGCCACTCGCTCGACCTCCATGTCGCCGAGCTCGCCGAGCGCCTCGCGCACACCGTCGGACGCCCCGCCCCCGACCGCCCCGGCGATGACGACGATCTCGGATCGAATCAGCTGACCTTCGACGACCTCGCGCATCCGCTTGGGGTCGGTGCTGACGATTCCGACGCGGTTGACGTCGGCTCCGGCATCGCGCGCTGCGGCGGCGAGTGCGTAGGAGTTGACGTCGTACACCTGGCCGGGACCGGGAGTTCGGTCGGTGTCGACCAATTCGCCGCCCACCGATATCACCGACAGTCGAGGCCGTGGATGCACCAGCACCTTGTCGCGGCCCACCGCCGCGAGCAGTCCCACCTGCGCCGCGCCGATGATCGTGCCCGCACGAACGGCAACGTCCCCGGGCTGTACGTCATCGCCGATCTTGCGCACGTAGTCACCCGAGCGGACCGGACGGAACACCTTGACCCGGGCTCGCCCACTGTCCGTGCGATCGAGCGGCAACACGGCATCGGCCAGCGTAGGTAGCGGCGCGCCGGTATCGACACGCACTGCTTGACGCGGCTGCAGCCGAATGGGTTGACGCGAACCAGCGGATACCTCGCCGACGACGGGCAAGGTCAGATCGATGCGTTCGTCGTCCTCGTTGCGCAGGTCCGTTCCGGCGGCAGCGACATCCACGCTGCGCACGGCGTAGCCGTCGATCGCGGCCTGATCGAACCCGGGAAGGGGACGCTCGGTGACCACTTCTTCGGCGCACAGCAGACCCTGTGCCTCCGAAATGGCGACTCGAACAGGCCGTGGAGCCACCGCCGCGGCGGTCACCCTGGTCTGCTGATCTTCGACCGAGCGCATCTGGCCCTTCCTCTAGAGCATCGACCCGCGATGCTATTCGTACGTCGTCAGTTCCGGTGCCCAGCTGTCACTCAAGCGTTCGTTCAGCCACTCGCGCAGCGCCGGACCGTAATCGTCACGTTGCAAAGCAAAGTCAACCGCAGCGCGCAGGTATCCCCCGGGATTTCCGAGGTCGTGTCTCGATCCGCGGTGCACCACCACATGGACGGGATGCCCCTCGGAGATCAACAGCGCGATCGCGTCGGTGAGTTGCAGCTCGCCGCCCGTACCCGGCTCGATGCGCCGCAGAGCATCGAAAATTGCTCGATCGAGCAGGTACCGGCCCGCAGCAGCCAAGTTGGACGGCGCGTCCTCCCGCTTGGGCTTTTCGACCATACCGGTGACCTTGAGAACGTTCGGATTGACCGCATCGGGGACGATCTCGACGGAGAAGACGCCGTACGAGGAGACCTTGTCGTCGGGAACCTCGATGGCGCACAGCACCGAGCCGCCACGCTTGGCCCGCACCCGCGCCATCACGTCGAGCACACCACGAGGCATCACCAGATCGTCGGGAAGCAGAATGGCGACCGAGTCCTCGTCGTCGTCGAGGACTTCCTCGGCACACGCAACGGCATGTCCGAGCCCGAGCGGCTCCTTCTGAACGACCGATTGCACGTCGAGCAGCTTGGGGGCCACCCGCACCTTCTCGAGCATCTCGAGCTTGCCGCTGGCCTCGAGCTTGCTCTCGAGCACGAGATCCTCGACGAAGTGCGCAACTACGCCGTCTTTACCGGGCGAGGTGACGATCACGAGTCGATGAGCGCCGGAATCTGCGGCTTCACCGGCGACCAGTTCGATGCCGGGCGTATCGACCACTGGAAGTAGTTCTTTCGGAACGGTTTTCGTGGCCGGCAAGAACCGGGTACCCATGCCCGCTGCAGGAACGATTGCGGTGCGAAAGTGCGCAGGCGTGGTGGCGGTCGTCGCTGTAACGGCTTCTGTCATGGTGCTCACCCTATCCGTGGTTTCCGGTGGTCTGCTCGCCGTGTGCTGCGTTCTGCCCGTGAATGCATATGGTTGAACGACTGCACAGGAAGGACGGACGAATCACTGTGACCAATCCCGAAACGGCGGAGAGTACGCCCAAGAATCGGTGGCGGGCACATGTCCTCGCCGAACGCCGACTGCTCGACGATGCGCAACGCGCGACGGAGTCCTCCGCACTCTGCCATGTCCTGGCCGAGTTGGCTGTCGAACACCCGAACGTGGCCGCGTACGTGCCGGTCGGCCGGGAGCCTGGTTCGATCGAGATGCTCGACGCCATGGCCGCAGCCGGGTCGACCGTTCTGCTTCCGAGCGCACACGAACCCGGCCCATTGCGGTGGGTGCGCTACGACGGACGAGAGTCGTTGGTGCGGGCACCGTTCGGGCTGCTCGAACCTTCGGGTCCGCTACTGGATCCCGACGCGGTCGCGGCCTGCTCACTGGTGCTCGTTCCGGCATTGGCGATCGATCGTCGCGGCACGCGATTGGGCCGGGGTGCGGGGTTCTACGATCGCACTCTCGATCTGTGCCGGTCCGATGCCCTGCTGGTCGGGGTGGTTCGCGACTCCGAGTTGGTCGAGGCTCTCCCGGACGAGCCCCACGACAGACGCGTCACTCATGCGCTGACCCCAGGCGGCGGGCTCATGCGTTTGAGGACGGAATAAGGCTCCGATTCGATCGGTTGGCACTCCTGACTGTAGAGTGCTAATGCTCTCCCCAGTTTCGACGAACAGACATAACACCGGCGGTGTTCGGCTTCGCCTCGTAGAGTGGCCAACCTCCTCGGTGACCAGCGCGGAGGAATCACGATGCCCACTTACTCATACGCATGCACCGAATGCGACAACCGCTTCGACATCGTTCAGTCCTTCACCGACGACTCGCTGACGGTGTGCCCTGCCTGCTCGGGCAAGTTGCGCAAGCTGTTCAACTCGGTCGGCATCGTGTTCAAGGGCAGCGGCTTCTACCGCACCGACAGCCGCGGCGGCTCCAGTACCTCGAGCGAGGGCTCGGGTGAGAACAAGTCCGGCGCTGCGGCTGCGCAGTCGGACTCGAAGTCGGAGAGCAAGTCCGATTCCAAGCCCGCCGAGAAGAAGTCCTCGGATTCGTCGTCGAGCAAATCTTCTTCGTCGTCCACTACGAAAGCTGCTGCAAGCCAGTAGCTGTCCGCTTCATCCACAGGCCGGGCTGTTATCCACAGCCCGGCCTTTTCGGCGGCCTGGGCGCTCGGGTCGGCTCTACCGTTTCGACCATGGCCGCTGGCAAGAATCGACTCGACTCCACCCTGCTCGATCGCATCACGGTGCGCCCCGCATGGGTCGACTCGACGAAATTCAGACGCATCACGGCAGGAGCGTTGGTGGCGCTCGCCGCTGTTCTGTTCGCCCAGGACAGTATCGGCGACAACCGAGTACGTGTGGTCACCGCAGGACGCGACCTGACGCCTGGAACCGTACTGACCTCAGCCGATGTAGCCGTCGCGCAGTGGGATTCGGCCCTCGTGCCCGAGGGTGCTCTACTCGACACCGGAGGCGTGGACGGACAGACGCTCACCGGACCCGTACGCGCGGGTGAACTGCTCACCGACGTACGCCTACTCGGATCTCGGATGGCCACGACCGCACTGGGGACCGAGGGACGCGTCGTACCGGTGCATCTCGCCGACGCTGCCGTGACCGAACTCCTACGTGAAGGCGATCGCGTGGACGTGTTGACCGTCGAGGCTCGAGAAGACCCGAACGCCGTTCCTACCGCCCGTGTGTTGGCTTCGGGCGCGGTGGTCGTACTCGTCTCGGCCGACGCAGGTGGCACCCGGGCGCGAGATCGCGTGGTACTGCTGGCACTACCGACCGAGGATGCGACGGCCGTGGCGGCTGCATCACTGGTCAGCGCCTTGACCGTGACTGTGCACTGATGAGATGTATGCGGGGACGACGAGCCACATCTGAGTTAACGTTCCCCGAGGGAAAACAAACCGAACGATGGGAGACATGCTCGTGCTGAAGGGCTTCAAGGACTTTCTACTCCGCGGCAATGTCGTGGACCTCGCAGTTGCAGTGGTCGTCGGCGCGGCATTCACCGCCATCGTCACTGCGTTCACCACCAACATCATCAACCCTCTGGTCGCGGCGGTCGGCGGCAGCAACGAACTCGGCTGGGGTGTCAGGATTCTGTCGGACAACGACGCCACGTTCATCAACATCGGTGCAGTCGTCACCGCGATCATCAACTTCATCATCATCGCGGCGGTCGTCTACTTCGTGCTGATCCTGCCGGTGAACACCGCGAAGAAGCGCTTCGTCAGTCAGCCCGCGAAGGAACTGAGCGACGTCGACGTGTTGGTCCAGATTCGCGACATGCTCGCTGGCGGAACCGTTGCGGGACAGAAACTGTCCACCTCCGCCGACACCACAGGAGGGAGCGGAGACGCGCTCGACTCGTCCGCCCCGGATCTCGGGAAGCACTCGAAGGACTGACTCACTGGCCTGTCTCTGTCCCTGCGTACAGTTGCGGGCCCTGTTTCACCAATGAATGCGCCTTTCACACACTCCGAGCGTGTGAAAGGCGCATTCATTCGTTGGTGGGTGAGTGCTCAGTTGGTGAAACTGGACAGCGGCAGTGTGTCGAGCGTGATCGTGGTGCCATCGGCTTCACATGCCGAGGCCACGGCCGCGGCGTTGTCGACGAAGGCCTTCCCGGACTCGCTGTCCGTGGTCGACAGATCGAGGGTGTCCGCCGGCAGTCCGTCGCTGAAGGTTGTCAGCGAGCTGGCAACCTCGCCCGACGCGGTGCTCGGCAACGCCTTCAGCTTGTCGACGGCGGCCTGCTTGTCTGCGGTCCATTTGTCGATGTTCTCGGCGGAACCCGGCCCTGCATCGACGAGGCCCACGAACGCATTGTGGTCGGTGGCGAAGGTGTTGCAGACGTCCGAGTTCTCACCGGAGGCTGCAGAATCGTCGCTGCTGCAACCGGCAGCGAAGCCGAGAGCAAGGACAGCCCCTGCAGCGACAACTGTGAAACGGGCTTTCGAGTGCATCTTTGCTTCAGTGCCTCTCTGTACAAGTCTGATTATCGTGTTCCGAACATAGTTCAGGCCCGCACGGAGTGATCCGTGCGGGCCTGAACTTGTCTCGATTTACTGCAGGTGACGCTATGTCACCGAGCTACAACCGATTCGGAAATCAGTTGAGGCGGACCGGGACGCCGTAGGTGATGGCCGTGTCGCCCGTTGCGCTGGTCAGCGAAACGTACGGACGGATCGTGACGTTGCCCAGGATGCCGGTGGCGGTGCCGTGCAGGTTCGCGACCTGGATGGATCCGCTGGTGCCTGCTGCGTCACCCTCGGACGAGGTGATGTCAGCCGAGTCGTTGAGCACTGCGTATGCGCTCTCGGACTGGACGACGCCGGGGCCGTTGGTCAGTGCGATGGTGCCGGTGGCCTGCGGGATCAGCTGAACGCCGACGTCGAGGCCACTGGTGGAGGTGCCGGTACCGGTGAGCGGTCCGATGACAGGCGCGCCGCCGGTCAGCGGGAACTCCCCGGTGATGCTGGACTCGTTGCCCGAGCCGAGGTTGAACTCAGCGGAAGGCGAAGACCACTCGACGGTGACTCCACCGTTGAGGCTCAGCGGGTAGCCGATCTGGTAACCGATCTTGAGGGTGCCCTCGAAGTCGTCGGCCGTGGGGCCCTGGACATCGTAGGAAGCGCGGCCGTTGGCGAACCACTCACGGGTGAGCGGGCTGCCGTCGAGCGGGGCGACACCGTTGATGAAGGTGTCGGACAGCGTCACCGTGATGGTGTTGCCATCGTTGTCGACGATCGAGTTGGAGCTGTCGACAGCGGCGGAAGCGGTTCCGGTACCGAGTACCAGGCCGACTACCGAAGCGCTGGCAGCAACTGCGACGCTCATGGACTTGAGTCCCCGGCTGCGCCGCGACTTCTGGATCTCCGTCATTTACTTCCTCATCATGTTCAGTCCCAGCGCGGTGTCGCACGGGGAAGCTTGTGGCTTTCACCCTCGAACTAGTTCGTACGCAACGATGCGTACGAGCCCGAGCCGGATGGAGCCGTGAAGGCCACATCCTCGATCCTGCAGTTCCGCGTTCGAGGGCGCGGCACCGGTCGGTCCCACGCCCTCACTGTCGGAAGCTGAGGGGAACATTAGAGGAGATGCCCGATCGTGACAATCCCTACGTTTGGAAGCGGAATGTTACTGCGGCGTGATGTGTTTCGGCAGCGTGAACAACTTTCACAGCGGAGTTAGCGGTAACCCGCGTCACACCATCTGTCGAGCCAACCGAACTGTTACACCGACCCTCGGCCAGTAAACCGACTCTGAGATGGGAAGACGCAGACAGTGCCGCGTCCGGATCGGACGAAAAGTCCGGTCCGCACCACGCGCAGATACGCGACTTT
This sequence comes from Rhodococcus sp. MALMAid1271, assembly GCF_049195265.1. Taxonomy (NCBI): domain Bacteria; kingdom Bacillati; phylum Actinomycetota; class Actinomycetes; order Mycobacteriales; family Nocardiaceae; genus Rhodococcus; species Rhodococcus sp. MALMAid1271. The sequence continues at coordinate 82,825 of NZ_JBMIRQ010000127.1, forward strand.
CGGGCCCTGCCGTCGTAGCTACTAGCGGGTAGCTCACTAACGTCAGGTAAACGAGTAACTAACAGACCTGTCATTCCGGACAAGAAAATGTGTTGTGGATCACATCAGAAGTAATGAGGTGGTCGCTGTTGGTTCAACCATTCGTCCGACGCGGACCGGCCGCTTTCGGCTCCGGAATCGCCGTCCCGTTCGTCGCCGGTCGTCTCCGGCAGCACCTCGCCGAAGATACGAGCGAGCCGGGCCCGTTCTACTCGGGCCCGGCTCGCTTCGTCTTCGGCCGCTCGATCCTCGCTCGGCTCGTGATTCATATCGATATCGCTACGCGTCCATCCCCGACAGCTCGGCGATGACTTGACTCGCCAACGGAGTCAGAGTGGCCATGCCGTCTCGGATGGCGGCGCGCGACGACGCGAGATTGACCACCAGGGTGCTCCCGGAGACACCGACGAGCCCTCGGGAAAGCCCCGCGTCCAGTGATCCCGCCGCCAGTCCCGACGAGCGCAGCGCTTCGCTGATACCCGGAATCTCGCGATCGAGTATCTCGGCGGTGACATCGGGAGTCACATCGCGCGGCGACACACCCGTGCCACCGACCGACACCACCAGATCGACCCCACCGATCACTGCCGTGTTGAGCGCATTTCTCACGTCCACTTCGTCCGATGTCACTGCAACGACACCGTCGACGAGAAAACCTGCTTCGGTCAACAGTTCGGTGACGAGCGGGCCCGTCGAGTCCGTCTCGTTGCCGTGCGCTGTTCGGTCGTCCACGATGACGACCAACGCGCGCCCTGCCAGTGGTGCGTCGAGTTCCATACCGCTCACCGTAGTAGTAAGGCCTCCGCCCGGCTCACGCTGTGCGTAAATCGTTGCAACCGTGCTGTGTCTGCCCGCTTCTCCGAACATCAGCGACCTCCGGGGAACGACGGGATCTGGAAGGGCAGCTGCTGTTCCTGCTGCTGGGGCTGTGCAGGAGCCGGCTGCGCCGTTCCGAGCGTCACCTTCGCAGTCTTCTCGCTGCCGCCGTCGGTGTAGGTGATGGTCACCGTGTCTCCAGGCGCGTGCGATCGGACCGCCGCGATCAATGCATCACCGCTGGCGATGATGCGATCGTCGACCTTGGTGATCACCGCTCCCTGCGGAATTCCGGCCGCCGCAGCGGGACCACCGTCGGTGACCGCGACGACGGTCGCGCCGTTGGCATCATCCTGAGAGGGCACCTGAACCCCGATCATGGCCTGGGTGGCTTTGCCGGTGGAAATGAGCTCGTCGGCGATGCGCTTGGCCTGATCGACCGGAATCGCGAAACCGAGTCCGATCGAACCGCTCTGTGCGCCCGACCCCTGACCGCCGCCGAGCGTAGCGATCGCGGTGTTGATACCGATCAGCTGTCCTTCGGTGTTGACCAGGGCCCCACCGGAGTTGCCCGGGTTGATCGCGGCATCGGTCTGGATGGCATCGATCACGGAGTTCTGGTTTCCGGACTCACCGGATGTCGACACCGGACGGTTGAGCGAGGACACGATCCCGGTGGTGACCGTTCCGGCCAAGCCGAGAGGCGACCCGATCGCAACCACCTGCTGGCCGACCTCGAGATTGGACGAGGTACCCAGCTGGATCGGAGTCAGATTCGACTTTCCCTGGGCCTTGATGACGGCCATGTCCGACACAGGATCGGCACCGACGATCGTGGCATCGGCCACCGACCCGTCGGAGAACGCAACGGTGAGCTTGCCGTTGGCACCCGCACCGGTCGCAACATGGTTGTTGGTGAGGATCAGACCATCGCTGCTGAGGATGACGCCTGAACCCTCACCCTCCTCCTGGGAGCCCTTCACCTGAATCTGCACCACGCTTGGCAGAACCTTGTTCGCGACGGCCTGCACCGAGCCGTCGGGGAAGTTGGCCGCCGGTTGAGCGGCAGTGACCGTCGAGTTCAACGAGTTTCCGACTCCCCCGCCGTTCCCGTTGGCATTGTTGGTTGCGATCGCCCCGACGGCACCGCCGATTCCGCCGCCGACCAGAACGAGGGCGATGGCCCCTGCCACCAGCGCCGACCTACCCGAACGTGTCTTGGTCACGCCCGGTGCCGGGTTCGATTGCGCGGCAACATGCTGCGGCTGGGCATGCTGAGCGGACTGAGGGTCGCCCTGCTGGCCGTACGGCCCATATCCCTGCTGGTAAGCGCTGTGTCCGTACCCGGCATACTGCTGCGGGAAGGCCTGCTGCGGAGGCTGAGTCCCGGGATTCTGAGGTCCTGAGTGCTGAGGTCCTGAGTGCTGAGGTCCCGACTGCTGGGGCGGGAGCTGCTGCGTCGGATACTGCTGCGTGGGCTCCTGCTGCGTCGGATGCTGCTGCGTCGGATGCTGCTGGGCCGGTTCCTGCTGGGTCGAGCGGTTCTGCTCGTCGCCGCCCGAAGCCCGGTTCGCCGGATGCTGCTCGCCACCGGCATTGCGTCCCGGCTGTTCGGATTCGTTACGGTCGTCGCTCATCGTTTGTGCTTCCTTCAGTAGAGACCTCATGACCGAGGTCCGCCCGCCTTCTTGCTACTCACTGTGCAGGGCGGTACTGAGAGCGCGCTGAGATCCGGCTATCAGTTTCCCGAGAGTGCTGTCAGATTTCGGACAGTGCTCGTGGATCCGGAGCACCCTCGCCCGGCAACACGATTCGGATCAGTGCGCCGCCGCGCTCGGACACCTCGACCCCGATCGTGCCGCCGTGCTTGATCACCACCTGTCGCACAATGGCAAGTCCCAGACCGGATCCGGGCATCGAACGCGAGGCCGTGGAGCGGTAGAAGCGCTCGAACACCAATTCCCGATCTTCCTCGGGTATGCCCGGCCCGGCATCGTCCACGGTCAACTCGAGCAGGCCATCACCGATCTGCCGCATAGCAATTCGCACTTCGCCGCCGCTCGGGCTCCACTTCGCAGCATTGTCGAGCACGTTCAACACAGCCCGCGACAAGCCCGCTTGATCGCCGTAGACGAACCACGGCATCAGCGTCGCATCGAAATCGATCTCGTTGCGGCGACGGCGCGCTCGCTCGAGGCTGCGTTCGACGGCGTCGGCGAGATCGACGCGCTCGAACACCGTCTCCGGCGCATCCTCACGCGCCAGATCCACCAGATCTCCTACCAACGTTGACAGTTCCTGGATCTGCGCCACCACATCTGTGCGCAACTCCGCCATGTCCTCGTCCGGAATGGACGGAGCCCCCGGGCGTCCCGCCGCGATGAGCAACTCCATGTTGGTCCGAAGCGATGTCAACGGAGTCCGAAGTTCATGACCGGCGTCGGCGACCAACCTGCTCTGTCTGCCACGAGATTCTGCGAGAGCGCGCAGCATCGTGTTGAAGCTCTCCGTCAAACGCGCCAGTTCGTCGTCACCGGTCACCGGGATCGGCGTCAGATCGTCCGTGCGTGCCACCCGTTCGGCCGCAGCGGTCAATCGAGCGATCGGTCGTAACCCGGTGCGCCCCACGGCCATACCGGCACCCGCGGCCAGTACGACACCGCAAGCACCCACGATCAACAGAACCCAGGCGAGGCGATCGAGCACCTCGCCGGTCGGCAGCAGTCGCTGGGCGATGACGAGCGTGCTGCCGTCCGTGGTTCTCTGCGCAAGCACCCGCTGGTCGTCGAGAGTGCGCAGCGAGAAATCCTGATCCCCGCGGACCACGGCGAGTTCGGCATCACCGATCGGCACCTTCGGCCCCGGCGGGTTGTAGCTGGACATGTCCGGATAGATCAGTGCCACGCTCACATCGGTGCTGTACAGCGTGGCACCGGCCACGAATCGTGGGTCGTAGGCAACCAGAGTGGACTCCGCCAATGCCGATGCACGCGAACGCAGTTGCGCGTCGACATCGCCGTACAGTGCCCGCGAGACGACGGTGTACGCGGCAATGGCCATGACCGCCACTGCGATTGCCACGACCGAGGCCGCGAGCAACGTCACTCGCCAGCGCAACGACACCGACCGAGTCAGCGGCGTCGGCGGCCGCATCGGCGTCGGTGCCGAACTGTCGGCCGTCCTACGTCCGAAAGACGTGACCATCACGGAGGCGTTTCGCGCAGGACGTATCCGACACCGCGAACGGTATGGATCAACCTCGACTCCCCCTCCGCCTCGGTCTTACGCCGCAGGTAACCGACATACACTTCCAGCGCATTGCCCGACGTCGGAAAGTCGTATCCCCACACTTCCTCGAGGATTCGGCTCCTGGTGAGCACTCTGCGCGGATTCGTCATCAGCATCTCGAGCAACGAGAACTCGGTTCGGGTGAGACTGATGGAGCGGTCGGCACGTGAGACCTCACGGGTGACCGGATCCATCGACAAGTCCGCGAACGTCATGGTCTCCGAGTCGAGGCCCGCTTCCATCGCCGTCCGTCGAAGCAACGCGCGTAGCCGAGCGAGCAGCTCTTCCAGCGCGAACGGCTTGGGCAGATAATCGTCGGCACCCGCGTCGAGACCGGCCACCCGCTCGGACACCGAATCGCGTGCCGTCAACACCAGGATGGGCAGGTCGTCGCCGACACTGCGTAATCGCCTGCACACTTCGAGACCGTCGAGCCTCGGCATCATCACGTCCAACACCAATGCATCGGGACGCGCCGCCGCGACCTGTTCGAGGGCGTCGAGGCCGTCGACCGCCAGGTCCACGGTGTACCCGTTGAACGTCAGCGACCTGCGCAGCGACTCGCGCACCGCTCGATCGTCGTCGACTACCAGTATCCGCATCCGTACAGTTTGTCCTGGTCGACTGAGACACGGCTGAGAGGGGTGGTCGGTCGGGACCGATCACGGTGTCACCGCGATCAGAGAGTGGGCAAGTTGCGCGCCTGAGGCAGGTTCCACTTTCGCCAGAGCGCGAGCAATCGCAGGCCCGTCGCCAGTACCGTCCCCACCACCAATCCGAGATTCTCCGGGAGCGCCGCAGCATCGGCTACGACGACCGACGTCGCTCCCAGCAGCGCCGGTAGGGCATACAGGTCGCGGTGCAGCAGCAACGGCACCTCGTTGACGAGGACGTCTCGAATGACCCCGCCTGCCACTGCCGTCGTGGTACCGATCAGTGCTCCCGAGAGCCCGCTACCGCCGACACCCAGCGCAATCGTGGCACCGGTCGAGGCGAACAGGCCCATCCCGAAAGCATCGAGAACGAGTACGCCGCGGCGCAACTTACCCATCTGCCGGTGCCCGATGAACACCACCAGCGAGGCGAAGAACCCGACGACGACGTTCGGCCAGGTGTCCAGGGACGTCGGCGGATGTATCCCGAGCAGGAGATCACGGATGATGCCGCCGCCGATGCCCGTCGTGATTCCGACGACGCACACCCCGAACAGGTCGAGTCTGCGATGCACACCGACCAACGCACCGGACGCTGCGAACACCGCAATACCGACGTAACCGAGGAGGTCGAGAAGCACCGATCGAGCATGTCATGCGACTGACAGCAGTCTCACAGCAACATCGAACCACCGTCTCAGGCTCCGGGCGCATGGTTGCAGAGTCAGAGATGGCCGACGAGTGAGGACGACGACATGGGTACCGGATTCAAGAGAACAATTGCCACCCTCGCAGTGGCAGGCGCACTGACCCTCGGCGGCGGCGCAATCGCCGAGGCCGCGCCCGAACGTGCGACGGTTCCAGCGGTGGCGGGGATGAGCGAATCCTCCGCGCTGCAGGCGTTGTCGGATGCAGGTTTCACCGACGTCACCGAAGACTACGACCGGCCCGACGCGGCGGTGGTCGGCACCAACTTCCCGGCCGGCACCAAGGTCAACGAGAACGCCACGATCCTGGTGATGGTCGGTGCCGGCTAACTCAGCCGGACGGTCCCGTCGTCGTCGACCCTCCAACCGGGGTTGTGGCAGATTTCCCAGATCACTCCGTTGGGGTCGGCGATGTGGGCGTGATAACCCCCGAAGGACGTCCGCGCCGGCGTCTTGATCGGTGTGCCGCCCGCCTCGACGGTGGCCGCGAACACCGAGTCGACAGCCGCGTCGTCATCGACGTTGTGCGCCAAAGTGACCGAACCGAGGTCGTGTGATCGCGGCGAGCGCCCCAGGTCCTCGTCGAACGCGGTGGCGTCGTACAGGCCCAGGACCGAACCGGGACCGATCTGGAAGAACAGAATCTCCCCCGGTACGTCCAGCAGCGGTGACCAACCGAGGCCGTCGCAATAGAACGTTCGGGCCGCGTCGAGACTCACCGTGGCCAGGGTGGTGAAATGCACTCGCTGCTGCATGTCCCCATTGTTCCAGGCGATAGTGTCGCGGGGGTGCCGTCCGGCACACTTGTTTCGCGAACAGAGGTGACCCGAAGTGCCGATCGTCGACAACGCCGTCTACGTCGAGGGCAAGCGAACCGCGAACCCCGAGAGCCTCGATATCACCTTCGAGTGCGTGCGAGATCGCCACGGGATGGCATGGATCGGCCTCTACCGACCTGAGATCAGTGAAATCAATGCGGTGGCAGACGAGTTCGGACTGCATCGATTGGCCGTCGAGGACGCCATTGCCGCGCATCAGAGGCCGAAGCTCGAACGCTACGCCGAGCAACTGTTCGTCGTACTGCGCCCGGCTCGATACATCGACGAGACCGAGAAAGTCGAATTCGGCGAGCTGCACATCTTCCTCGGCGCGAATTTCGTGGTCACCATTCGGCACGCCGAATCGCCCGAGCTGGTAACGGTGCGACACCGGCTAGAGGAAGCACCCGAGTTGCTCGGACTCGGACCCGAGGCCGTCCTGTACGGCATCCTCGACCAGGTGGTCGACGAGTACGTGCCCGTCATGGAGGGCCTGCAGAACGATATCGACGAGATCGAGGATCAACTGTTCACGGGCGACCCGACCGTCTCCCGCCGCATCTACTCGCTCTTGCGCGAGGTGTCCGAATTCGACCGTGCAGCAAAGCCTCTGGTCGAGATGATCGAATCACTCAAGCGTGGATCGGACAAGTACCACGTCGACGTCGAACTGCAGCGCAACCTGCGCGACGTGCTCGATCATGCGATACGCGTCGCCGATCGCATCGAAGCGTTTCGGTCCAATCTCCAGAACGCGATGACCGTGCACTCCACCATCGTGGCGCAGCAGCAGAACGAGGAAATGCGCAACATGACACAGGTCAGCCTCGAACAGAACGAGCAGGTCAAACGCATCTCGTCTTGGGGCGCAATCCTTTTCGCACCGTCGCTGATCGCCGCCATCTACGGAATGAACTTCCACGACATGCCCGAGTTGACGTGGCATCTAGGCTATCCACTCGCACTGATCGCCATGGTGATCTGCTCGAGTGTGCTGTACGTGGTGTTCAAACGTCAGAAGTGGTTGTAGTGCCTACGGCAGTCAGGACGAACCGAACCTCGGGCCGATCGGAATGTCCCGCTGGAAGGTCAGCCGATCGAATTCGTTGCCGTATTCGTCGATGGCCCCGATGATCATCCTGCTGGGCGTGATCCCCGGAATACCCGGTACCACATCGACTCTGACGAACGAGTAGTTCAAGAATCGCACTCGCGACCACGTGATGGACTCGGCCGACTTGGTGCCGTCGGGTGCCCAGACGTAGCTGTTCGGCACTGCGGTGTCGGGCAGTTCGTTGCCGCGGTAGCTCACGCCCTCTCCGTCCTGGAACGTGTACCGGGGACGACCACCTCCGCCGACGGTGTAATACACGGTGCCGTCGGACTTTCCGTTGACCGTGGCATTGTCTCCGGCGACGCGGGTCGCGCGGTTCCCGCGGAGCGGGTCGGTGCGCTCGAAGACGTGATTGTGGGCCTGGAGCACCACATCCACCTCGTACCTGTCGAACAGCGCGACCCAGGCGTCGCGGACGCCACCGTCGCTGGCGTGCGTCGATGTGGTCGAGTAGGCGCAGTGATGGAAGAAGCAGACGATGAAGTCGATGTTCGGATCGGCGCGGTACTTCGCCAGGGTCTGCTCCACCCAGGTGTTCTGGGCTCCCCCGCTGTAGCCGGTGTTGGCCTTGATCTCGTAGCTGACGTCGTTCGCGTCGAGCGAGAGAATCGCAGTGTTGCCGTAGACGAACGAGTACACCGACGGGCATCCCGCGGGACCGTTGGTCGGCTGGTCGAGGCGGGCCGCGTGTCCGCCGTATCCGTTGGGACTGTACAGCGCTTCCATGTCGTGATTGCCGGTGGCGAACAACCACGGTGCAGTGGAGGCACTGGCTTCGATCGCCTGGAAGTAGCCGTCCCAGACGAAGGGGTTGAACTTGTCGAATCCCTTCGGCGGTGTCTGACCGTGCTTGGCGAACCGAGGCGGAAGGCCTGCACCGGACGGGTCGGCGTAGGCGATGTCGCCTGCGAGGATGTGAAAGTCCGGGTGGGACGCCTCGATCTGCCGATTGATGTTGCGAGCGTGCTTGATCGAGGGTTCGTTGTCCGCCTTGTAGTACTGGTCGTCGTAGTCGCCGGCGTGCAGACCCGCAGGCTGCGAGGGTGTTTCGTCGACACCCTGATCGCCCATCATGGTGAACCTGAACGGTGCGATCCGGCCGGCAGGCAGAGCAGGCGAGGCACAGCGAGTGTCGCTGACGAAGCCGTCTGCCGTGCGCCAGCGGTAGTAGTGCGGCAGCTTCGGCGTGAGATTGTCGACGGGGACGTGCACGTAGAACTGCTCGGCCGAGAGGATTCCGCCATCGATCTGCGGCACCTGGCTGATCAGATTGCGCACCTCCGCGGAGGTCGTCGCACCCAACGCAGGTGTGGGGCCGTGATCGAGAAACACGCCGGTGATCCCGGGATTGCGTGAGAGTTGCGCCGAGAACCGGAGCTGAGTCGCGGCATCGTTTCCGAATCCCATGTGCCGACCGGCCACCGCCAGCGGAGCGTCCTGGGCGTAGGCGGTGCGCGCGAACACCGAATTCCCGACGCCTACCGCGGCGGCAGTCGCAGCTGCTCCCACCAGGAAATTGCGACGACTGACCGGGTGGCGACGAAGGAACGATCGGTGCCAGTCGTGCTGCTCGGCCATGGTCATGTTCTCGGCGAGCGTGCCCGGGATTCCGGTCGCGACGGTCTCGCCTGTGGGATTGAGCGTCATACGTCGATGGTGGCGGCGACGCCCCCTCTATCCGTTAACCGAGCGAAGCAGTTGTGTGAACAGCCCGAGAACACCGATGCACAACGGGACGAACGAGGACAATCGGGCTACGCCCGTCGTGCGCCTTTTGCGTACCTGGAGGTACGC
>NZ_JBMIRQ010000003.1:0-521 GCF_049195265.1 Rhodococcus sp. MALMAid1271
TGGGTCATGACGACGGAGATCTGGCAACTGAGCGAGGACCAACTCCTCGCCGACGCCGCCGCGGTCTCCCACCAGATCCAGTTGCTCGAAGCCCGCCGCATCGCCCTCGTCGCCGAGATCGACACCCGCGTCACCCGCGAGAAACTCGGCTTCCCCGGCCCCGCCGGCTGGCTCACCTCCACCACCCTGCTCACGCCAGGCAAAGCCAACAAAATTCTCGCCCTCGCCCGCGGACTGAAGAACTTCCCCGACATCGCCGACGCCGTCAACACCGGCGTCATGTCCATCGACCATGCCGCCCTCATCCTCGCCTTCGCCGAAACCCCACCCCACGACCTCCCACCCGAGGGCCGCGACATGGCTCGAGCAGCACTGATCACAGCCGCGACCGGACCCGAAGCCCGCACCGGCCCCCTACGCGCAGCCATCACCCGCTTGCACGACCTCTACGGCGGCACCACCCCACCCGCCGAAGACACCGACCGCAACGAACTGTTCGCCTCCACCACATTGAACGGGCG
>NZ_JBMIRQ010000006.1:0-1159 GCF_049195265.1 Rhodococcus sp. MALMAid1271
ACGGGGGTCAGGTCGGCGTCGCAGGTGAGCAACTCGGCGAGGGTGCGGCTCATCGGCCCGGTCCAGTCGAGGTGGAACGGCCAGTGAACATCTCCCGGCCCCACCGTCGACTTCTGCCTGCCATCACCAGCACCAGCACCACCGGCAGTCGCAGCGGCGTCATCGTCCGAAGTGTTGGCCGCGGCGGTGCTCGTTCTCGTCGAATCCGGTGTGACGCTTCCGGTCTGCTGTTTGCAGATCGAGTGCATCAGCGCGGCGTTTCGACGGACTGCGAGGATCACGGGCATCACCGGGACCGGGCCGCGGCGCAGTCAACGGCGAGAGCGCGGTGAGTAGTTTCTCGGCCATCATCCGGTCGACATTGCCGCTGAGCTGGAACCGATCATCGGCGAGAGGGTGCAGATCGAATCGATTGAGATCCGGGTTCTCCGACACCGGCACCGGAGGCGGTCCCTGCGGTACCGCACCACCACCGCCGCCGTCACCTTCACCTTCACCTTCACCAGCAGCGTCCTCACCACCACCACCATCACCGGCACCCGAATAACCGCCACCAGCAGCAGCCGAATCAGCATCCCCGGCACCGGCACCTGCATCGTCACCAGCACCGGTGCGGCGGGCCTGTTCCTGCTCCCACTCGCGGTGCTGTTTCTCCGCCTTCTGGTGCCGAGCCCTGGCTTCGTCGGCCGCCGAATGCGCCAACGCCTGCGCACGGGTGGCGACCTGACCGGCGGTAGTACCGCGCGCGGTCTCGAGCAACTCCGCGACGACGGCCTCGCGGTGTCGCTGGTCCAGGGTCGGGTCGGCCACCACGACCGAGGCGTACCCGTCGGCGATCGCCGAGGCATGCGCCGCGTGGATCTCACTACCGGCGAGAGCATCGAGCACGGCAGGCCAGTCGGTGAGCCACAGCCCCAACGCAGTCTGGCGGGCAGCGGACCCGTCGGTGATCCGCACCGATCTCGCGTACCACCGCGTCACGGTCGAATGCCCGAGCTTCATCGCCAGACCACGGCGTTCGATCTCGGCGAGCAGCGTCAATCTCGCTGCAGCAAGAACATTTTCGTCGGAAGTCACGGCAGCGAGCTCGGAGACCAACTCCTGGTCCGCGAGCTCGAACACATCCCCCCATGCCTTCACACCGCACAAGCTATACCCA
>NZ_JBMIRQ010000007.1:0-1128 GCF_049195265.1 Rhodococcus sp. MALMAid1271
GGTGGGATGAACCAGGGGTGGTTGTCGTCGGCGATGAACACTTCCCAGTCCGAATGGTGGATGAGTCGGTGGTGGAAGCCGCAGAGTAGGACGAGGTTGTTCAGGTCGGTGGGGCCGCCGTCTGCCCAGTGTCGGATGTGGTGGCCTTCGGTCCAGGCGGCGGGTGTGCCGCAGCCGGGGAACGCGCAGCCGTGATCGCGGGCGATCAGGGCGCGTTTCTGTCTGGAGTTAACGGTACGCATTGTGCGGGCGAGGTTGATCGGGTTACCGGTCTCGTCCATCACGATGGCGGTGAGGATGCAATCGCAGGCCAGTTGTCGGGAGGTGGTGCGCGAGAGTGGTCCCATCCAGGGCAGCCACCCGACCGTGGTGCCGTCCCCGAACAAGTCCCGATAGGCGCCACGGTCCGTGAAGGGGGTGCCATCATCATCATCGGATTCGGCTGCAGCGCGTGAGGTTTCGTCGTCGGTGATGTCGCCGGCATCGGCGTCGGCATTGTCGTGGAGGTCGGTGAGATCGCGCAGGTTGATGTGGAGGTTGACGTGGGGTTTTTCTCCACCTTCGATGGGCCGGTTGTTGGCGGCGAGGTAGCGGTCGAGGATGTGTCCGAATGCGTCGGCGCGGCGTCGGGCGGGGCTGCGTTGGTCTGGGGTGCCGTCGACGGCGGGTCTCGGTGCCGTCAGGGGTGAGAGGGCGGTGAGGAGTTTTTCGCCGGTGACGGCATCGAAGTCACCTTTCATGATCATTCGTCCGTTGAGGGTTTTCGAGGCGAAGAGTTCGTTGCGGTCGGTGTCCTCGGCGGGTGGGGTGGTGCCGCCGTAGAGGTCGTGCAAGCGGGTGATGGCTGCGCGTAGGGGGCCGGTGCGGGCGTCGGGCCCGGTCGCGGCGTTGATCAGTGCTGCCCTGGCCATGTCGCGGCCCTCGGGTGGGAGGTCTTCGGGTGGGGTTTCGGCGAAGTCGAGGATGAGGGCGGCGTGGTCGATGGAGATGCTGCCGGTGTTGACGGCGTCGGCGATGTCGGGGAAGTTCTTCAGTCCGCGGGCGAGGGCGAGAATTTTGTTGGCTTTGCCTGGCGTGAGCAGGGTGGTGGAGGTGAGCCAGCCGGCGGGTCCGGGGAAGCCGAGTTTC
>NZ_JBMIRQ010000017.1:0-34619 GCF_049195265.1 Rhodococcus sp. MALMAid1271
GTCGTTGAACGTTCCTTCGCTCTGGCCAAGCAATGGCGAGCGCTGGCCACCCGCTACGACAAACTCGCGATCACCTACCGCGCCGCCGTCACCCTCTGCGCAATTCTCACCTGGCTACGCCGATTGGGAGACACGCCCTAGTCGGGAGCGGCTGGCGGGAGACGACCCGTGGTCCAATCGGGGTCTCCCAACCCCCTTACCCAACATAGTTAAAGCCCCTACATAATTGCGTTGTCGGATGCCTGGCAGAAAGGTGCCCAGCAGCTCGATTCGGACACACTCCGCAACCTTGCCAACGACCCCCGTAACCTGCAGGCCGTCGACGGCCCGACCAATTCCGCCAAAGGCGACGGAGACGCAGCGACGTGGCTACCACCCAATCACCAGTATCGATGCACGTACGTCGCTCGACAGGTCCAAATCAAAGCCGAGTACCGGCTGTGGGTGACCGACGCCGAACGCGACGCCATCGCAGGGATTCTCACCTCCTGTGGTGCTGCCGGCACCACAGCAACAATCACCACCGCGCCCGAACCGGCACCCTGGACCGAAGAACCTCAGATCGAACAAGCCGTGGTTCCCGCCCCGGCACCCCCGCAGGTCTACACCCCCGAACCGGCACCTCTGCCTGCTCCGCAGGCGACCGTGAATCCCGGCGGGGGAGGAGGATCGTGCGGAGCAGACTCGTACATCAACTCCGCGGGCAACTGTGTGCACTCTCCGGTGCAGGCACCTTCTGCCCCGGCAGGTGCGACCGCCCAATGCTCGGACGGTACGTACTCGTACTCGCAGAGTCGACGAGGTACCTGCTCGCACCATGGTGGAGTCTCGTCCTGGCTCTGACCGCACGAGCCGCCAACCGATGGACCAGCCGACGCGATTCGCGCGGGGATCGGAACGCCTCACAGGGCGCGCCGATCGGTATCGATGTGGTTCCGAGGTACATAACGGTCGAATTCTGTTGTCGAGGATTCGAGGCCGAGGGTAGGCGCGACGAGCGGGTGCTGTTCGGACAACCGGAACGAAGTGGGGGACAGGTCTCTTGTGAGCCTCACTTCGTTTGCCCGATTCAATTCCGCAGTTTCGCTCAGTGAGGTCACCCATTCCTGGCCCGCTGGTTCGATTACCACTGCGTGCCGCGATCAGCTCTCTTCCCGGCGGCACAATCGATCGCGACGCCGGGAGATGCGGCACGATCAGCCGCCGAAGGACCCTGTGGGAATGCATGCAATGCCGGTGCAGCCTGCGTCTGCTGTGGTCAGCACGCTGATCGAGGCGGCTGCGCCGTTGGTGATGTAGGCGGTGGTGTTGTCGGGAGCGGCGATGGCACCACCTGGTCGTGCACCGACAGTGACGGATTGGCGAGCGGCGGGGTCGTCGGTGTCGATGATGGCGACGGTGTCGGTGTCGGACTGGTTCACCAAGACGGTCGATCCGTCGGCTGTGGCGGCGATTCCGGTCAGGGATCCCCCGCCGACAGGGATGGTCTCGACCACGGTGTTGCTCGTTGCGTCGATGACAGCGACGGATTGACTGACCCCTTCGACGACATAGACTCGCCCAGCCGCCGACGTCACTCCGATCGGGACCCCGCCCACGGAGATGGTCGCGATGACGGTGTTCGTGGCGGCGTCGATGGCGGAGACCGTGCCGGAGCCGGCATTGGTCACGTAGACGGTGCCATCGAGCGCAGTTGCCTGGATGGGGTTTTGTCCGACTGGCACGGTGGCGTCGACTGTATTGGTGGTCGTGTCGATGACCTCGACGGTCTCGTTGCCGTGATTGGTCACGTACACAGCATCACCGGATGCTGTCATGCCGAGGGTGTTGGTTCCGACGTCGACGGACGCGATCGTCGCGTAGGTGACGGGATCGATGACGGACACTGTTCCATCGATACCCAATACGTAGATCGTGCCGTCGGGAGTGACTGCAATGCCGCCTACCGTCGGAACGGAAACCGTGTCGATAGCTGTGTTGGTCGCGGTGTCGATGACGTCGAAGCCGTCACCTGCTGTGACGTAGAGGCGGGTTGCGTCGGGGCTGAATGCGAACTGGGTGGGAGTTGTGCCGACGTCGATGGTGGTGGACACTGCCCACACAGCGGCCGGCTGCGCGGAGGCGACCGGAGCGTGCACCATTCCGAGGGCGATCGCGGTGAGTGCCGGCAATGCTGCCAGCCTGGCCAGGCGGTGGTGGCGGGGCACCGTGGACGGTCGCGGGAAGGTCAGCACTGAAGTTCCTTTTCGGGTAATTGTCGGATTGTCGGTGGGTCGACGGTATCCGCCAATCTGAAGGTTCGTCTCGTTAAGGAGAAGAACAGTCACGGCGCTCGGTTTGTCGACACCTAGTGGGTCTTTGACACGGCCGCAGCCCCGCGACTACCCGAAAGCCTCTGTGCGCGAAGCGCGTTAGCGGGAAGCCGACAGGAGGATGTGCTGCGCTACCCACCCGGGAGCCCGAGTCCTCCCGGGGAGCACCGTGCGGGCTCGGCGCAGATCCCGACACTTCCTCGTACTACTCGAGTTTGGGCACTGCTCACACGACTGGGGAGAGGCGTCACCGGGCACACCTTGCGCCAACCGAAGTCGACCCGCCGTCGAGAGCTGTTGATGCTGCTGCGATTACAACGTCCCGAGCACAGGGAGCGTCCGGTGGAACTGCAACCGGCACTGCCGGTGACAGATACGACTGACTGCGGCAGACCTCGACATCGGCTACCCCGGCGCACCTCCGGGGCAATGACCGTCAGTCTTCAGGCTTGTGCAAGATCGGAAATGTAGAACGCAGGTGGGAGTGGAGCTCCGCCGCACGTGCTGCGTATGTGTGCGATGCGTGTTCCAGTGTCTCGATCGCTGCCCTGTACGGATCGACATCGACCGCGCTGAACAAGGCCGGGATTGCCATGGAAGGCGCGTCGACCACCATGTCGTATGGGTCCGGCCGGCCTGCGAGCGGTTCGTACGATCCGGAGTACACCACCGAATGCGACTCGCTGTCGTCGTCGATATCGTCTGCGGCCGCCAGTTCCGATTCCCGGTCCGCGCCGAGTTGCGCGAAGGCCGTGCTGATCTCGGCGTAGGACGCGAACGGTGACGGTAGCGGTTGACCTGCAGCAAGGGCGTCGAGCGCCGGCCGCACCCAGGGCCGGTCCGCCAGGCCGGCGAAGTCGAACGCTGCTCGAGCGCACCGTGTGGCGATACTGCGCGCAGTGGAATCATCTACAGCGAGGATCGATGTCACCAATGCTCGGTCGTATCGGGCGAGCTCCTGGCCACCGTTGTACGAGAGCACCTGGTGGATAGGCTCGTCGCCACCCCACGCTGCCGACTCGCGCTCTCGCGCCTGCTGTTTCAGCTCGGACCGGTTCACCAATTGCGCTGTTCCGTCCTCGTGAAAGACCGTGATCCATTTGGCTGGTTGGGAATCCGGCTCTGCACTGTCGCCGTGGATGTCGGTGATCGAGTGGGCCGGGTGAGACGTCGACCCCACAGCACCCTCGATCGAGCGTTCGTTCTCGGGGAAGCCGTAGCCTGGCATGTCCCACCGTATTGCTGCGCGAGCATCCGTCCCGTCATTGGGCCACAGACGGATTCGCCACACGTCACCGGGTGTCGTTCCCCCGGGCCACCCATAGTTCACGAAACCACGTCCGCTGACCTGAACGAGATAACTGCCGGGCGGGACAACGCAGTCCACCGGGGACGTGGTGGGCGAATCGATCTGCAAGACGCCGTCCGGACCGATGTCGAGGTGGTCTTCGATGATCTGTTGCCACTGATCGTCATCGATCGGCGGGCGCGCGGTGAACACCTCGACATCGATCTGCATCTCGAAGTTGTTCTGGTGAGGGCTCAAGACCACCATGGTCTGGCCGTCACCTGCATTCGGTTGGTTGGCCAACGCCTGTTCGAGTAGGGGGTATTCGTTCTCGCCGTCGGCGAGGCCGCCTCGAAGGTAGAACTGTCCGTAATCCATCGTCAGAACGACCTGCTCGGAATTGACGAGGCGTCCAGTCTGCTCACTCATGGCGAACACAGTGCCATCAGTCGGGGGCTGTGTACACGACACGGACCGATCGTTTCTACGCCTGGCCTCTATACACGACAGGCCGGACTCGAGGCCAGCAAGCCCTGCACGCAGCTGCTGCTTTTCTCCGCTTCCATGATGATGCGGGTCTCGAAAACCGGTTTGCCAGTGAGAGACCTTGTACGTCGAGCGTCGTCGCTTCTAGCACGAGTGGACAGCCTGCTCCCAGCGGAATTCCGTACCCTCGAGTGGCGGCGGCCGAACCGGCACCGCTATCCGAGACGCAAGGAGACAACTCTATGGCTGGAATCGCTGACAAGCTCGACAAAGCATACGAAGAGAAGCCACTCACCGAGCTCGTCGACGCACCCGTCGAGGCACTGCAGGGCGTCAGCCCGGGCGATGCCGAGCATCTCAAGGCCGCGTTCAACATCAAGACCATCGGCGATCTCGGACGCAACAAGTACTTCCTGTGGGCGCAATCGATCGCCAAGCTCGCCGAATAAGTCTCCAGTACGCACACACGCTGAAGCCACAGGACGTAACAGGTCCTGTGGCTTGAGCGCTAACCAACACCGACGCCTGCGGCCCGACAGCGCCTCGACAATTGACTGCGCCACCCATGTGCACGCGTACGCCCGAATTCGCAGCGGGCACAGCTGTGTCACGATCCGGTCAGCCTTTCAGCCCGGTACCGTCGCACTTGTGGCACCGAGACGGGGCAGAGCGGTGAGCGGTTACAGCTATCAGTGGTCGCTGTTCGCCGACTGGTGCGGCGCGGCCGACGTCGAGGCCCTCCCCGCGTCGCCGGTCACGCTCGCGGAGTTCCTCGATGAGAACCCCGCCGGCAACGCGGTTCAGCTGCGTCGGGTGTCCGCGATCAACCGCGCTCACCTCGATGCCGGCCATCCTGCGCCCGGGCGAGTCACGTCGATTCGGATGGCACTGGACTCGGCTCGCAGCGAGCGAACGATGCGGCGTGCCTCGCAGTGCCAAGGGATCGCGGCCGAACTACCCACCACCGGATCGACGGCTGCACTGTTCGGTCGCCGCGACGCCGTCCTGCTCATTCTCACAGGAGCGGGCCTGTCCCATAAGGCTATTGCAGGACTCGACCGTGTAGACATCACCACCGACGGCGACAGTGTGTGGATCGGCGGCCGCCACCGAGTCCGTATCGCCCCCAATGATGCCGCCGGTTTCGAGCCGGCCACGATATGGCACCGGTGGAATACGGTCTTGCAGTTCTCCGAGCGCTATCCCTCGACGCCGTTGTTGGCAGAGCACTTGCAGCGCAACACTTTTCCCGATATGACCGCGTTGCCGGACCGGCGCGGTCCTGTCGCGGTACCGATCGACCGGTGGGGCCACCTGCCCCTGCCGGTCACGGCAATGACAGCCGCTGAAGTCGGAGCAGTGATTGCCAGGCATCGCATCGGAGCTTCTCCACTGCACACTCCACGTCGCCCCATCATCAGACCGTCCGGCGGTGTCGATCACAGCGAGCCGACTGCCGCGCCGGAGCTGGTATCCGCAGAGCTCGACTCCGGGTACTACCGCTTGGGTGTCGAGGCACGTCGCCGCGCCCACACCGCGCTGGCCGACGTACCGGACATGGTCGACGACGTCGAGGACCGCATCGAGCAACTCCTCGAACGCACCCTGCAACTTCTGGACTCATCCGACAGCGGTGGTAGCACCTGACACGTTGAGCTCGAGATCCAGCGCACCGAGCCCCGCCGTCATTCACCTCATCGATCACAGCGATCGGGCGCTACCCTCGTTGCCGCGACTGGGGCTCAGCACCTCAACGCAGAGCGGCGACAAATGACGTGTGACCTACGGGCTAAGTCCCGAAACACCCGCACGCTGTCGACATTTCTGACTCCTGTGACACATTTCTCGACGACGCGGTAGCGACTTCCAGCCATCAGCGGAATCAACACCACAAAGGTGGGCGCGCTGCACTCCGATGGCCTCGAGGGCAGCTTATCGACGGAGTGCGCCGGGAGCTACGCCGAGTCACTTCATCTATCATATTGTATCCATAAATATAAGAAAAACTCTGATACTAATAGATACAATCCGATAGTCTGGGCGCATGGAGTACGGACTGAACCCCTTCACACCAGGGTCTGGCACGCGCCCACCCGAACTCGTTGGACGTACCGCGGAGCTTGAGCGTTTCGACTTGTTGATCGCGCGGACGAAACGGCGGCGCTACGACCGCGGGCTGATGTTGCAGGGACTTCGGGGGGTAGGCAAGACCACGCTCCTGGCGACCATGGCGGACCAAGCTCGCCGCCACAACTGGGTGGTGGTCGAGGTCGAAGCCCAGACCAGCGTGGAAGGTGCCGAAGCCCTGAGACGGCGCATCGCCAAAGATATCTCTCGCGCTGTCCGTCGTCGTCAGTTCGCCGGCCCGGTAGCGAACAAGATCCGGCAGTTGACCGAAGAGTTCTCGGTGTCCGCCACCGCGTTCGGTGTCGGAGTCGAGCTCGTGCGCTCGGCCAGTGCCGACAAGCCGACCCTGGGGGTCGAATTCGAGGACCTCGTCGAAGATATCACCGAGGAACTTCGCAAGGACGGCACCGCGCTCGGGCTGTTCATCGACGAGATGCAGGAACTCGAGCCGGCGCTCCTGCAGGTGATCCTGGCAACCCAACACCGCGCTGCTCAGCGTGAATGGCCGTTCTTCGTGTGTGGCGCAGGCCTGCCGAACCTCGCGCAAGCATTGGCAGACGCACGGTCGTACGCCGAGCGCCAGTTCGATTACAGGACCATCGGTCCACTCGCCGACGATCAGGCCCGCGACGCGATCGTCACACCCATCACCCGGCTGAACCAGGACATCTCGGTCGAAGCAACCGACTACGTCGTCGCGGCGAGCGACGGATACCCGTACTTTCTTCAGGTGTTCGGCCACGAGCTCTGGCAAGCAGCCCAACAATCCCCGTTCACCCTCGCCGACGCCGAGGACGCCGTCGACACCGGCCACGCCTCGCTCGATTCCGGCTTCTACAGCTCGAGGTGGCTACGGGCCACCGAAGCAGAAAAACGCTATCTGGTCGCCATCGCACGCAGCGGAACCGACACTCCGCGGACGGCAGCCCTCGCCGAGGCCCTCGGATCGAACCCGCAATCGATGGCACCGCACCGTGACTCCTGCATACGCAAAGGACTCATTTGGTCTCCCGCCCGCGGCCTGGTTGCCTTCACCGTCCCCGGAATGGCGGATTTCATCCGCCGTCAACCCAACGCACCGGTCATTTGACCGCAACAACCAGGAACGTGAACTAGGTCGAATCGAGCACGTCGACGGATCGTGCAGCACCGGCATCACAGCAACGTCGGTGTAGGAAACCAGTTCGGTCCACCGTTGCCGCGTCCAACCGCACAGCGGCCGAGAGCGAGCAACCCGAACGCGACCGGCGCTCGCGTCTACCCTGATTCGTGGCCGTTACACAGTGCGTCAGAACGGGTCTGGCGGCCCTGCATCCATCACGGCGAGGATGTAGTCGTGGTCGGGCGGGTCGGCCGGATGATCGTCAGCAATCTCGAACAATGACCGATCGGGCTCGGGCGGGGTGCGTGCTTCCTCGCGGGCTGCGAGCCATTCTCGCCAGACGATGCGTTCGGCGCGGTGGCGCACGATGCGGGCACGGACGGCCGACGTGAGACCGTGGCGATGGCCGATGTCGTCGAGTTCGACCGGCCCGACACCGATGTGGGTGTTCTCGATCGTGAGGAGCCCGGCGACGCGCAGATCCAATAGAGCCTCATACCCACTGGTACGTCCGACGCCTATAGCTGTGAACAACTCGTCCGGGGTCATAGGTTCTGCTGCGGTGACTACTGCGTCGTAGAGGACACGGTGACGCCAGCCGATGACGCTCCACGCCGGGTGTACCGACTCCACCTCGGCTGCCTCTGCCACGGTGTCGATTACCGCCGCTCGACCCGCGTGTGTGGGCACCAGTGCATACCGATCCGGGTTCTGACCCACTCCGCGTTCGATCAACAACAGCGGCGAGCCCTCCATATCCCTCAGCCGCTCCAGAACGGACCACACCGTCGATTCAGGCAGCATGCCTGCCGCAATGGACAGTGACCGCCCGCCGACACCGACAGTGGGGACACCTTCCACTATGTCCCCGGATACTGCCGCAGCCCACGCCAGCGCTTGAACAACGGCATGAGTAGTCCATCGATCTCGCCGATGAACAAACTCAGAAGCGACCCAGGTTTGAGCGTGGGTAAGCCATAAACGAAGTACCGGATCGTAGGTACCCCCTGTGTGCCTTTGCTTGTGCCCGGTATCCCGGACTGGATCGGGGAGTGTCGATGCGGCCCAGTCGAGGGCGCGGGCAGTGTCGCGGCGGATGGCGCGTTCGGGTTCGGCATAGCGGGCATACGCAGCGCGCACACCGGCCCAGGCGGGCTCCGCGACGCGGGTGAGGATGTCGGCAGTGCTGGCTCCGGCGAGGACGGCGTGGGTGATGACGGACTGGCGTGCTTCCGAGCGTGAGGGCCAGCGGCGGGTGTCCATGCGGCCGCTGATGGCGAAGTCGAGGACGCAGCGCGGCGGCGGGGCGGAGCGGCAGAAACGCGGATGCAATCGAGCCTCATCGCTGCTGCCGAGGACGCGTTCTGCGGACGTCTCGGCTCGGATGTGGGCGTCGATTGGGCTTATAGCCGCTCGTCCCGTTCCTCCGAGTAGGGCTTCGAGCCGCAGCAGTGTGCCGGCATCGGACCCGACGGTCAGGATGTCGGATGCTGTCGCCGGGTCGAGGTCGACGAGGGTGCGGTAGCCACCTTCTTTGCATTGCGAGCCTGGGACTGTGATGCACCCGGTTTTGTCGTTGGTCATCGGTGTGATGTCCAGCGTGGGAAGTCGCGCTGAGAGAAGGCGTAACAACGGCCGGATCTCGTCGGCGGTGACTGTTTTTCCCGGTGCCAGGGGTATTAGGACGTGTCGGCCGCCGCTGGTCGATTCGTCGACGACTGCGCGGCCACCGCATTCGGTTAACCAGGCCAGCAGACGCGTCACATCGGCCGCCACGGCGGCGTGACCGTAGTGTTTGGTGTCGAAGTCCAGGGCAACGATGCCGGCGCGCCCGCGTGAGAACAGCGGCACAGCCGATGGCAGTGCCGGCCTTTTGACCGTCAACGGGCCCGCGGACACGTATTTACGCGTCGCCGGGTCGTAGAGCCTCATCGATCGGCGGGCAGCAATGGCCGGTGCGAATCGATGCCACAGCCGGTCCGCCGTCGCATCCAGATGGACGACACGAGCATTCAATCTTGTACCTACTTCAGGGCACGATGTACCCTGAGACATGTCCTCCAAGACAGTCCCTTCGGGGAAAGCACCACAGAACGAGTCGCGAGCTAGTCACTCACTTCTCTGACTTCAGAAGCCCTCGGCCCGCACGCCGGGGGCTTTTGTCATTTCAAGGTGCTGCGTAGATTTAGTTGGACAAAGACCCAAATGTCGATTCAGGTCGAGACGGCTACGCAGTCAAGGGCAGTACCCCCTGTTCATGCGCGCGATTCAATTCGCGCGCAAGATCTTCGCGGTCGCTCGCAATCGCGATCAGATCAGCGACGTATTGACTCAGAGATGTCGCGCCAGCCGAGCTTCGCTGCGCCTTGAGCGTGTCAATCAGCTCCGACGGCAGTCGGACAGTCAGCGACGTCCGGTCACCCTTACTGGGCATCGGCATGGCACGGCCTCCTTCGTCTACTTCCGCGGTCCCAACCGGTGTCTATCCTGAACCAGAATCATTTTCGAAGCGTCGAGACACGCCGAGAAAGTCATCAGGAATTACACCTCTGTCATTCAAACGTCTTCATGCGTTGACCGGTCCGCACTCGCAGCAGGCGTCACATAATGGCCGTCGACCAGTGTCTGTCGACGTGGGGGACACTATCTGGCATGGAGATCGCCCAAACCATCTCGAAGACTCTGCCTCACCCGCGTTACCGACTGCCGTTTGCCGGAGACATCGTTGGCCTCGATACGGCCAAGCCTGTTCAAAAAGAGATGGCGATGGCCTCTGAGCTTGGGGGGATCTACGAACGCAAGATTTTTGGTCACCGACTCGTGGTGGTCTCGGACCCGGAGCTTGTCGCAGAAGTGAACGACGAGAAGTACTGGGCAAAATTTCTTGCCCTGCCACATCGCAAGCTACGCGCCATTGGCGAAGACGGTCTGTTCACTGCGTTCAACTCGGAGCCGAACTGGCATCGCGCGCATGCTGTGCTGGGGCCGGCGTTCAGCAAAGGGGCCATGCGCGGTTACCACGAGGCCATGCAGGAATCAGTCAACGAACTTCTGACCTCGTGGGATAGCGGATCGGGTCCGGTAGACGCCTACGACGAGTGCTCCAAACTGACCTTCGACGTGATCGGGCGTTGCGCCCTGTCGCATGATTTCGGCTCGTTTCGCCAGCCCGTACCCTTTGCGGACGCGATCGCTCGCGTCCTTCACTATGTGAACAAGTCATCGAACGATGTGCCGATCATCCGCTCTGTCTTAGGACGAAAGGCGACGAGGCAGCACGATGAGGACCTCCAGTTCATACGTCACACTGTCGACTCCCTGATCGAACAGCGAATGGCCCAGCCTGACTCCAGCAAAACGTCTCCGGATCTGCTCGAACATATGCTCAGTACGCCAGACCCCGATACGGGCGAGAGACTGGCCCTGGAGAACATCCGCAATCAGATCATCACTTTTTTGATCGCGGGGAACGAGACAACAGCATCGACCATCGCCTTTGCGTTGCATTTCCTGAGCACGCGGCCCGATGAGATGCAGCGGATACGGGCCGAAGTCGATGCCGTCGTTCCTGATGGCACCGACATCGAGTTCGAGAATGTGGCCAAGCTGCGACGGACACGACATGTGGTCGACGAAACTCTCCGCCTGTGGCCCGCTGCACCCGGTTACTTCCGCAAGGCTCGTGAGCGCGGAGCAACTTCGCTGGGCGGGTATGAGGTGCCCGAGGGTTGGGTTTTTGTTCTCCTTCCACAGCTGCACCGCTCACCGGAGTGGGGGCCAGAGGCAGACAAGTTCGACCCCGACCGGTTCGCCACAGGGCAGGCCAGCGACACCAACCGCCGTATATACAAGCCTTGGGGCACTGGTCTGCGAGCGTGTATCGGTCGCCAATTCGCTTTACATGAGGCGGTGCTTGCGTTGGCGTCCATAGCTCGTCGGTACGAGATTCGGGCAGACCCCGGTTACCAGCTCGATGTGCGCGAAGCAGTGACAATGAGGCCACATGGGGTCAGGCTTTCTGTTTCGCGGCGGCTGTGACTGTACCGTCGTCGGTCTAGGTCGATCAGGAAGGGGAACCTGTGGACATCGTGAACAGCTGGCACCTGGTGGAAACCCTGGTGCCAGGACAGATGACAGTCATCAGTACTGGGGGGAAGGTCCGAGATTGGACCAAAATCGATCGCTTGTCACCTGGGCCTGAGTTTGATCTGCATGGTTTTCTGGAACTCACACGCAGTTCTTGCGCCGAGCAAGATGTGATCTTCAAAGGCCGTCGGCGTGAAGCTCGCATTCGCGCAGTACCCGTTCTGGGGCCGTCAGGGGAAACCCACGGCATACAGGTCTGGGTGGGGGACCCGGAGGTCGAACCCGATCCTGTGCGCATCGTTTCCGGAATAGCCTGGCTACTCGAACGCACCGTCATCGAGCAGACAGTCGAGGCTTCCGCGATGTCCGGTGTCTCTGCTGCTGATCACGTACCAGAACGAACCCCGGCTGAGTACAACGCCAAGGCTGTCAAATTCGATGGGTCCGAGGAGTTGTTCGCCCAGGCGTTGGTTCCTACACACGGTCAGAAGTGGGAGGGCCCGATGTCCGTTCTCCACGCAGATGGCCGAATCATGCGTTGGCATTGCTGGGGGAGGGGGAGAACTGACCCTCCCAACGTCGGCCTCAGGCTGCTCTGGCACGACGTGACAGACACAACGGAACCCGACAAACCGACATTGGCTGAGCTGGGAATGCCGAGCGGCCTCGAGAGCGGTGGCACACGCATCGCTGTATTCGACGGCCGAACCGGGATTTTGACGATGTGGTTACCGGAAGCTCCAACCTGGGTGAAATGGCGTGACCTCACAAGCGGCTGCGGCGTGTTGCACGACGACGACAGAGCGACACTGTCAGACGCTCTGGAAAAGTGGACTCACGATACGTCACCTGTGTCAGCTGATGTGCGCGTCCGTGCAATCGACGGCGGCGACGCGACCGGCTGGAAGTGGCAGCAAACCCGACTCGAACTACGGCCCTACCCTGGACAGCTTGGTGACCGGCTGGTCCTTGCGGTGCTCCCCGCGCTACAACCTTCCGAGCAGGTGTTCGAGGTTCCCACTCCCTAACCGATCGTGATAGCTTCGCCCTCGGCACCTTCCGCTCTCCCGAAGAGTTGAAGATTTCCTGTCGGCCGCATGGCCCTCAGACGCAGCCTTTGAGCACCACGTGGAACACATTTCACGTGGCTAACAAGCACGCGTCTTGGAGCCAGAATGTCGATCCAGAGTCAGGTCCCCAGTCAGGCCGGTTCGCCCCGTGGCCGCTTCCGCACACGCTCGTATGCCTCGCTGACCCGTTGCTCCGGGTACCCCAACGCTTCCGCTATCTGGCGGGCGGCCGGCGCGCTCAGCTTGCTCTGCCCGCGTTCGAGCGCACCGATGTACTGGCTACTGACGCCGATTTCGCTCGCGAGCATCCCCTGGGTCAGCCCCCTGGATATTCGCAGATCACCGAGGTATTCCTCGTCCTCCGGCACTGAGACGAAATCGCTGATCTCGCTCCCGAATTCCTTAGCGCATCGAGCAAGAGTGTCTATGCGGGGATGGGACTGGCCTCGCTCCCACTGTGAGTACGTCGTCAAAGCCACTCCGAGAACACGCGCAACCTCGGCACCACTCAGCTTGAGTTCAATTCGTCGTGCCCGCAGCTTGTCAGGTGCGAAACCACGCAACCGACGCCTCACCGATGGAACCTCACGAGAGGACACGATGCCACTTGTCCCAATTCGGTAGCACATAAAGCATGTTTTGATGTTAGTGTATAGATACAGTTGTTTAGACGATGCAACTGAGGTTCACCCCCGGGGCGTCGGCAGAGCAAGATTCGGCTTACAGACGCACACCTCATCAGCCGCAGCGTCTACGCATCACTGATGCGCCAAAGAAAGCGAGAAGCCGACTGGCACAGAGTAACTCGAATTAGCAGACTCCAGATGCGCCGTGATTGGTCGTCCCGAAACGCATCCGGAGTCCCCTCCACCTACAGAACAAAGCCCCAATATCGGGCCCAACTTGTATCCGCAGGGGCTCTCCCAGCCTATGCGGATCTAGCAGAACCGCAATCGGATCGGAGACACCTATGACATCTGTCGCGCAACCGCGAACGTTACATCCGGGCTCCACCTGCAATCCCGGCATCGCCCTCTGCCCCTCGGTCAACGACCGTGTTGCGGGCCTGGCCGTGTGTTCGCGCCCAGCCGTGCCCCACCACAGCCACCACAGGCTGATCTGCGAAGAGACGGGCGCGGTGATTGGTGAATGGACTGACGCCAATGCGACGTTCCTGGAACCACTTCCACGGTCTCCGCTCTTCAGCCACGTGGCCTAGTACCCCCCCAATCTCGACTGACGCCTGAAGAGGCGATCAGTCGCGAGGGTCTACGCGGCGAACTCACTGCACTGAGGCTCCCGTGTAGCCCCTCAGTTGGTGGACCGGCGCGAGGGTCGCGTGGTGACGCTTCGACCTCATCGTGTGCCGAACTGCGCGACCCCGCCGGGACATCGAACACATTCCACAACTCCACTGACAGAAAGGAATACGACCGATGCCTTGGATCTTCTCGCAGCTTTGGTTCTGGCTCGGCCTGCTGGGCTGAGTGCTCGTGGATGCCAGCGTGCAACGGACGCCCGCTGGCATCCACTCCCAAGGCATCACCCATCGTCCGCGCTGAGGGTTCGCCCGAAGGCTGACCCTCGTTTTCGGTCGTTCTCCCAGCGCGGACGGTGGTGGTTCCACCATCAACCACTCCTGTCACACATCACCCAATACCGCTGCATCACAGCGGCTTACGAAAGGCACAGCCACACAATGTCTCCTCAGCAAGGAATTGGTGGGCGTCACCGCCGCCGCAGGGACCGGGCTCTCGTTCTCACTGCCGTTCCCGTGGCCGTCGCCCTCGCGTGGGGCACCGCGACCGCACACGCGGCACCGCAGGACTTCGTGACCGCACCCGACACCGCCCAGTCCGGCACCACCGACACCACTCCCGTCGCGCCGCCGCCGGCCCCGACCCAGGAACGCCAGTTCCTGCCCGGCTACCAGGCCTCACCTCAGGTCCAGCAGTCCCAGTGGCGTAGCTACGACGACTACCGGTCCGGTAATCAGCAGTCCTCGTACCAGAACACCTACTACGAGACCACTCCCGCGCCGCAGGCTGCGCCGACCGAGGCACCGCCCGCCCTGCAAGCGGCCCCGCCGCCTCCACCGCCGGTTCCGACTGTGCAGCGCAAGATCATCGCTCCGATCGACGCACCCGAGGGCTATGTCCTCGTCGGTGGCGAACTCGTGCCGTACGACCCGAACGTGCTGGACCGGAACTTGGTCGAACAGTTCAACAACACCGGAGCCGCTGTACAGGCCGACGGCGGAAACTGGCTCGTGGACAACGGGTTCGCCGACGCACCCCGCGCCGACCGCATCGCCGCCGGCACCGCCACGGGTGTGTTGACCGGTGGCGCTGTCGGCCTCGCTGCCTCCGTGGCCCCTGCCGCAGTGATCACCGGCACCGCAGCCGCCATCGGCGGCGGACTCGGCGTCGCAGCCACTACCGGCACAGGTGCGATTGTCTGGGGCGGACCGGTCGGATGGGTCTTCATTCCCGGCGCGGCTGCACTCGCCGGAGCAGGCGTCGGTGCTGCCCTGTCGGCACCGATCGTGCTGGGCCTGACCGGCACCGGCGCTGCCATCGGCGGCATCCTCGGTGCCACCGTGCTCGGCGGCGAGCAGCAAATCATCGAAGAGCCCGCCCCGCTACCGGCACCCGAGAGCGTCCCAGCGGCCTCTGCTGCGCCGCTGCTTGTCGAGGCCTCCGGTACCCAGAACACGGTCGACACCACCGTCGGGCAGGCAATCAGTGCTGCACCGGTATGGACCGAACCCGCCTACGAGCAGGTTCAGCAGTTCTCCTCGACGGTGCTCGAGCAGCCCGCCGTTGCTGACACGGTAGCCGCGGTGAACACCGCCGTCGCACCGGTTCTCGACCAGGCGAACGCTGCCCTGGCAGGCCTGAACCTCGCGATCTGATCTCCGGGTGCAGCCCGACCACTACCGGTGGGCGGGCTGTATCCGAAGGTTCGATCCCGTTCCTGCACTTCGACACTCGGAAAGGCCCTGTTGTGGCACCTCGAGAGACCCCCGACGACAGCTCCGATGATTGGTTCGCCGACCCTGTCGTCGCCGACACAGAGACTGCCGCTGCAGCGTCCGAGCGCAGACTGACCGTCCTGACCGACCAGCACAACACCGACGTCGATCCCGACGACGACTGGTTTGCAGGCGACTCTGCGGAGGACATGGGCACCGCCCGGGCAGCGGATGGATACAGCTCCTTCGACGAACGGACCTCTCTACTTCGCACTGGAGGCCCCTACACCGCGCAAACGCCGCCCCCACGGTCGTGGTGGCGACGCCACCGCGCCGCTGTCGCCGTCACGATTGCCCTCACGGTCCTGGTCGGAGGAGGCTTGGGAGCAGCTCTGGTCCTCACCGGTGTCGGTGACGAACCGCAGGCCCCTGCCGCACTGCTTCCCGCCGACATCGTCACCACCACAACCCTTCCCACATCGGCGGCCCCCGCTGCCGCCGGTGCCGCCGCCGCCGATGTCACCTGGTGCAAGGGCCAAGCCGACGGTGACCCGGTCACCGAAGACAGTGACGACCCTGGCGCGGTGGCGATCTGGCGGTTCGAGAAGGCCTTTTACTTCGACCGCGACGGTGCCGCAGCCCGCGCAGCAGGTGCACCGGACGCGGTGATGGCGTCCGCGCAGAGACTCCAGCAGGGGATCGACCAGCTCGAACCCGACATCGAGTTCTGTGTCCTGGCCGACCCGATCGACGCCGGGATCTACGACGTCACCGTCGTCGAACGCGGACCCGGCATCGACGGCCGCATGAGCCGCCAACGGATCACCACCACCGAGCAGCAGGACGGCACAACGCTCATCTCCGCCATCGTCCCGCGCTGACCCCTTATGACCAGGCACATCCGCTGGACCCCACCGAAGAAGAGAGAAACCGTGCACACATCCATCGACCAGGTTCGCCGCCTCACTCCGCGCCTGCTCGCCGCCACCGCAGCGATGACGGTCGCGGTCTCCGCCAGCGGCGTCGCGGCCGCGCAGCCCTCCGCCACTCCCACCCCGTCAGGATCGACGACCACCAGCCAATCCAGCACCGACGGCAACTGCCCGGTACTGCATCTCGTCGTCGTCCCCGGCACCACCGAGATCGACGAGAACTCCTCACCCGACACCGATTCGGGCTTCTTCTCCCGCCTGACCGTCCCGGCGATGCGTGATGCGAACTCCGGCGACGGACCCGCTCTCGAACGCAGCTATGTCCCGTACCCGGCGAGTTTCGGCGGCAAGCCCGGCGATCGCTCCGCCGTTCCCTACGCCCAGTCCGTCGACATCGGCGTCGAGAACACCACCAAGATGATCTCCGACATCGCCGCACGCTGCCCCGGCACCAAAGTCTTCCTCTCCGGCTACTCCCAGGGCGGCGAGGTCGCCTCCCAGGTCACCCGTGACATCGGGGCAGGAACCGGCCCCGTCGACGCCGACCACTTCGCCGGCGCAGCACTGTTCTCCGACCCCACCCGCTCCGAAGGTGAAGACGTCATCGCCGGCGGCGGCTCCACCCCCGCCCCGGCACCGGGAACGAGCGGTGCAGCAGTGGACACCGTCCAACTCGCCCCGGCCGTCGCCGCAGCCGCCCCCGCAGGCGGCGGTATCGCACCGACACCGAAAATCGCCGGATTCGGCGCAGTCTCCGACCGGGTCGCCTCGTACTGCACCGCAGGCGATCTCGCGTGCGACACCCCCATCGACGCCCCCGCCGCCAAGCTGGTGGCATCCATTGCCGGACAGTCCTCGATGGACACCCGCGACCCCGTCCGGATCCTCACCGACGTCTCCACCGCCGTCGGACGCACCGCCCTGATGACCGGCGCGTCGGTGATCAACGACAACATCGACTTCGACTCCAAGGCAGGCCGGTTCGAGGTCAACTCGTCGTCGGAAACGGTGCTGTCGAAGATGGCGAAGTACTCCGACCCCTCCGCCACCACGACAGACGAGATGATCGACGAAGCGGTCGGTGCGGTCACCAAGATCGCCGGCATGGCCATCGGCGCGGCGATCACCGTCGCCAAGGACGTCATCACCCCCGAGACCATCGGCCAGCTCGCCACCGTCGGTCTGACCAACCCACCCGCAGCCCTCGGCATACTCGCCACCAAAGTGCTGTCCTCGGCGGTCAAGCTCGTGCCCCCAGCCACGATCGACTCGGCCGTCGACGTCGCGTTCAAGGAAGTGTCGAACACCATCGACGAGAACGCCGGTCTCGCGCAGCTCGTCACCGACACCTCGTACTGGAACACCGCCACCAAACACGGCTCCTACGACAGTGTTCCGGTCGGATCCAAAGGTGAAACCCCCGTCGAGCTGACCGTGCGGTGGATCGTCGCACTCGCCGCTGACCTGACCGGCGATCAGAGCCTCGCCGACAAGGTCGGGGCAGTGATCAAACAGGGTGCGGCCCTGTTCGCCACCACCGACACCGTCCGCAGTGCCGGCAGCATCCTCGCCGCCCACGCCACCGTCGGAGCCACCGGAACCGCCACGACGACCCCCTCTGTTTCTGCCGCTGTGCCGACCACCGTCTCACCAACCACCACTCGGTGACCGAGAACGCCGGAGAAGGAGGTGCGCCCGAGATGGCCGCACAACCAGCTGAGCACCATGACTATTACCGAGACGACGACGTGTCGGTCACCCCGGCCGGGCTGCGGATACCGCCGCCCGAACGCCGAGCACCGATTCACGACGACCCGGTTGCAGTCCACGGTCGCCCGCCCGTGATGTGGCTCCTCGCCGCTCACGGGCGCTCCGGCGCAGGCACACTCGCGCAGATATGGGCCCCGGCGGGCGATGCTCGCCGGGGCTGGCCCGCGGCCGACCGGCACCGCAACGTCGTGGTCGTGTGCCGCACCGACCGGGCCGGCCTCGACGCTGCCCACGACCTTCTCCTGCAAGCTCAGGCCGGCCTCGTCGGCGACTGCACTCTCCTCGGACTGGTCCTTGTTCCCGACGCCCCCGGCCCACTCCCCAAGACCCTGCGCCGATGGGCGGACGTCGTGGCCTCCGCAGCACCAGCGGTGTGGCGGATCCCGTACGTCGAGGATCTGCGCACCCACAGACAGAACGAACTCGCGATCTGGACCCCCACCGAACCAGACCCACCCCCACCAGGACGGATGCGTGCCCCCGCCCCCTCTACGACCAGCCCACACCACGAACTCGCCGCGATCGGGCGGGAAATCTTCACCGCCGCCCGCAATGCGTCAGGCCACTGAACCGCACCCTCTCAACCAACACCCAAGGAGAACACCATGATTGCCAGCCTCACCGCATCGACGACCACATTCCTCGCGCAGAACATCGGCGACGTCAGCCCCCAAGCACCGGACGGCCCCACCGGGGACAAGATCTTGACCCTGCTGTCCTGGCTGATGTGGGGATGCATCATCGCTGCCGTCGCCGGAATCATGATCTGCGGCGCGATGCTCGCGTACGAGAAAATCTCCGGCGGCGGCCAAGGCGGCAACGCGACCGGCAAACTCGTCGGCGGACTGTTCGGGTCCATCGTCATCGGTGGTGCCGCAGGCCTGGTCAACATGCTCGTCCTATGACCATCGTGAACTGGACTCTGTGGGGTCTGATCATTGCCTCGATTGTCGGAGTCATGGTCGGCGGCGGTGAGCTTGCGTACGACCAATTCAGGGGCCGCTGGTGTCAGGCCAACCAGCGGGCCACCGGACTGCTGTATGCGTCAATACTGCTCGGATTCGTTGCCGGAGTGGCGAATACAGTGGCCACGGCGGCGATGACATGAACACCGACGTGCTCGCGCAACCACCGACCTCACCGGTCGAGTGGCCCGACGAGGTGTGGCAGCCGATCATGACGGGCCTGTCGTGGCTGCTCTGGTTCGCCATCGTCACCTGCATCGCAGCACTGTTCGTGTGCGGGGCGGTGTTCGTCAACCAACGCAAATCCACCGGAACACAGATGGTCGAGGACGCCACCCTGGCCCGGATCCTGATCTGTGCCGCCATCATCGGATCCGCATCCGGAATCGCCCAAGCCGTACTCGCCTGAGAACCCCGACATTCCCTGCGCCCGAACTGCATCGACCCGAAAGGCATTCTCCTGATGACCGTCTCCCGCACACTCCGGATCGCCGCGACAGCGGCGACCGTCCTCGCACTCGCTGCGTGCGGATCCGGCAACGACGACACGCCAACCGCCACCCCGGACGCAGCACCAGATCTGCGCTCCGCCCCGGCCGAGCTGACCTGGCGCGAGGTCGCAGGGGTATCAGTGCCCACCTCGCGGGTCGACGGGCCCTTCGCCGGAACATCGGTGAACCGCAGCGGATATGCACAGACCCCACAAGGTGCTGTCCTGGCCGCGATCAACGGGCAGACCGCACTCGCCGTCGCCGACGACCGCGCGTGGCCGGAAGTCGTCAACACCGTCACCGCACCCGGACCCGGACGTGACGAGTTCGCGGCCGCACGCGCCGCCGTCACCGTCTCCGGATCCGTCCCGGCCGACGCTGCACCGAAGTTCGTCGGTTTCGAGGTCACCGACTACTCCAATGATCCGCTCTCGGCGGGGGTGTCGGTGGCACAAACCATCGGAACTGCCGACCAGATCTATTCCTATCCCGTTGCACTGCAATGGATCGCTGACGACTGGCGCATCGTCCTACCGACCGCGCAAGAGAACATCGACGCCGTCGAACTGAACTCCCTCGACGGCTACACCACTTTGGAGCGCACCCCATGAACCGTCGGCTACGTACCGTCCTGATTACCGTTGCTGCGATCGTCGTCATCGCCATCGTCGGCGCGATCGTGTTCATCATCCCCAACACGAACGACGACACCCCGACGACCACCGCTGGTCCACCGCCCACGACAGCAGCACCTACCCCAGGTGACACCGAACTCGACACCGGCGCGGAAGGCTTCGGTGTTCCCGACGCCGATCTGTCCGGACGCACGGTGATGGTCCCGAACAACCCTGCGGGGCAACCACTGCCACAGCGAGAACCGACCGGGCCGCGAGTCGAATGCACCAACGACGGCCGTCCGGTGACGTCGCCGGAGTCGATGATGATCCAACGCAACTTCGGTGTCTCGACCCTCTACTCCGAGACGGACGGGCCGTCGTACATCGACGGCCTGGTCCTCGCCGGCTACACCCGCACCCCACAAGGTGCAGCGCTGGCCGCTGCAAACCTCTACCCGCGTCTACAGGCCGGTGGACCAGTCACGGTCGAGGCCACCGAGAAGCTGACTGTGATCGATCCCGGCCGGTTCACCGATGAACAGAAGAACGCCGAAGCACTCAAGCCGGTGAACACCGCCCCGGTGGCGCTGCGGGCTCCGACGGCATTCCGAATCCTCTCGTGCTCCGACACGTTCACCGTGGTCGAGCTCGCGATGATCCGCGACGTCGACGACAACGGACAGCTAATGCCGTCACCGACTTACAGTGGGATTCGCTTGAACATGGTTTGGGACGGCGGAACGTGGAAAGCACGCGAAAATCAGCGTGCAGGATTCGGCCCGTACAACTCGCTCGACGGATTCACCCGGTGGACCCTGTGACCACAGTGCGCCGAACCCTGACGTCGTTGCTCGTACTAACAGCTGCGCTGGCCGCGACCGTTCTCCTGGCGGGTCCCGCCACCGCCCAAGAACCGACACCCGCACCACTTCCTTCACTGACCGAATCTCTCGATACCGCAGCCGATCCCGGCAATGCCTTTCAGCAGACGCGCCGACAGTGCCTGGACATGAACCCAGCCGAGAACGTCGACGTACCCGGTCTAGTTGGGCTTGCCACCGACGCTGCCTCGGCACTGGGCTTCGGTGACGAACTCAACGAAATTGGGTGCCTAGAGGCAGCGACCGTCATCAACCCAGGCGATGCGATCTCCACCGGGGTCTCCTCCGCCGCGTCGGCGTTCTGGGGCGATCCGGTCGGCGATTTCGCCAAATCGGTGATGGAAGGCAACACCCAGGCCTTCCGGTCGGTGATGACATTCTGGATGTCCTCCGGTATTCCCGGATTGGCGGCCGAGAACGCCATGTCGGGCCTACGCAACATCATCTCCGGGTTCACCGTCGTCGCCTTGTTCGCCTCGATCGTGATCGCAATGATCAAACTCGCGATCGCTCGCAAACAAGCGGTGATGGAAGGTGCCACCGAGACCGCAACCATGTTGGTGCGCACCGTCATCACCGTCTCACTACTGCCGATCCTGGTGTTGATGTTTCACCAAGGCGGAGACATTGCCTCGGCGTATGCACTGGAGAAATTCGTCGGCGGCAACCTCGACGAGAAGATCACCGCCATCACCGCCTTCGACGACAAGATAGGACTAGGCCCGGTGTTCGCGCTCGCCTGCGCCGGGTTCGCATTCCTCGGCTCGGTCGCTCAACTGATCGCCCTACTGATCCGTGAAGCGGTGCTGTGTGTCGTCGTCGCGATCATCCCGCTCGCAGCTGCCGCGTCGGCCACCGGCACCGGCCGTAGCTCGTACAAGTCGATGATCGCGTTCACCCTCGGCGCGTTGCTGTTCAAACCGGTCGCGACGTTGCTGTACCTGTTCGCGTTCTGGGCAGCGTCGTCGTCGAGTTCGGATCAGATCGCGACGGTCATCATCGGCTCGGTTCTCCTGGCCGTCATCGGATTCTCGCTCCCAGCACTGATCCGGGTCGTCGCTCCGGCAGCGGAGTCCATCTCGGCGGGAGGCAGGGAAGTCGGCACCCTCGGACAGGCCGGTGGCGCAGTGACATCAGGTGCGGCTATGTCCGGCGCACGCACGCTCGGTTCAGCCTCGAGCAAGGCATCGGGATCGTCCGGAGGAAGCGGAGGGCGAGCGGGATCGACAGGTTCCGCCGGGACCGGGGCGCGGCCAGCTCCGGGTCTGCAAGGGCGCTACACCGGTTCGTCCGGATCATCCGGACCTAGCGGCGCGACGCGCGGAATGGCCAAGGGAATGGCTACGGCTGGTCTCACGGCCGCGTCAGCGGGACTCGCAGGCGCAGCAGGTGCACTCAAAATCGCGGGATCCGGCGCCCGAGCGGTTGGAAACACTGCAGGCACCCTTGGCGCAGCTGCCGACGGGGCGATCGGTAACTACCACGGGCGGATTCAACGATGACACAACACAATCCAGCACATTCACCCAGGCTGACCCTACTCAGCTACGTCGCTTGGAAGCGAGCGCTACGCCGCGACGGGTTCGGGTCGGTGCACCTGAGGGTTCGCCGCGCACCGGACTGGACGCAGCACGCCGCCAAGATTGGACCCGCCGTAGGAGTAAAAACCCCCACCCCCGGGCCACAGTCTCCCGCCACCGACGCCTGGAGACCGCCAGAGCAGTGGGCGTGGTGGGAGAAGATCCCCGCACGTACCGCCGTCGTCGGCGTTGGATCGGCTCTGCTCGCACGCGGTGATCTGCGATGACTGCGCAGCTCGAAGCCCCGTACGAGCCGCCGATCCATTCCGCGGGCAATCGGCCCCAGTCGACGTTCGCGTTCGGCCTACCGACGAAGGTCATCGCCTACGGTGCCGGGTTTTTCGCGGTCTCGTTCGCAGTCCTGATCTTCGTCCACGTCGTTGTCGGACTGGCTCTGATGGGTGTCGGCGCGCTCATCCTCACTCCTCTGGTCATCGCCCCGAACGGCCGAACCCTCTACGAGACAGGACAACTGAGAATGCAATGGATGCGGCGTAAGCACATCGACAAGTCCACGGAGTACCACGCCGGACCGCACTCGAGGATCCCCGGTGGCCGCTACAAACTCCCCGGCCTACTCGCCCGCACCAAGGTCTACATGGGAATCGACCGACACGGCAACGAATTCGGGATGATTCACAACCCCGACGATCACCGCTACACCGTCATCTTCGACGCCCTGCCCGGCGGCGACGAAGCGATCGTCCAGCGCGACAAGGACCTCTACACCGCCGACTGGGGCGTCTACCTCGCCGACCTCGGACTGCCCGGCGACATCGTCGGTGCCGTGGTGGTGGTGGAGAACATCCCCGCCACCGGGCTGCGGCTGGCACGGCGTGCCGAACACGAACTCGTCTCCACCGCACCGCCCTTGGCGGCGTCGTTCGTCGAGCAATCGGCCGTCCGGATGCCCTCGGGTCGCCACCGCACCCTGGCACGACTGTCGATCACCTTCCGCGCTACCACCCGCGAGCGACAAAAGGACCCCGAAGAGATGGCCACCGAACTGGCCCGCCGTCTGCCGGATCTGTACGAATCGCTCTCCGGTGCCGGGATCG
The DNA here is from genome assembly GCF_049195265.1 of Rhodococcus sp. MALMAid1271. Lineage (NCBI taxonomy): Bacteria > Bacillati > Actinomycetota > Actinomycetes > Mycobacteriales > Nocardiaceae > Rhodococcus > Rhodococcus sp. MALMAid1271. The sequence goes on from NZ_JBMIRQ010000017.1 coordinate 23,740, forward strand.
ACGCACAACCGATGACCGCCGCCGAAATCACCGCGGCCGTGCACCGCTCCTACAACCCCTCGACCGAGAACGACTTCGAGGAACTCGAAATCTCCGGCGAAGAGCACGGCGTGGACTGGGACGACGCCGGACCGGGACGAGCGAAGACCGAGTGGGGTCACTACCGCCACGACGGCGGTGTCTCGGTCGTGTGGGAGATGGCCGCACCGCCGGAATCGGTGTTCACAGACACCGTCCTCAAACCGCTGCTGCAGCCGCACGACGACATCCCCCGTAAGCGATTGACGCTCGTCTACCGCCCCTACACCGCCGGGGATGCCGCGAAGAAGGTCGACAAGCAACACCGAGACGCCCTGCACGCGATCAACTCTCGCGGCAACAAGATCACCTCCGCCGGGTCGGAGAAGCGCCACGAGATCGCCGAGCAGGCCCGCCGCGAAATGGTCTCCGGAGCCGGATACGAACGCTATTCGGCACTGCTGACGATCACCGTCGGATCGGTCGAAGAAATTGCGAACGCGGCCGCCGTCACCGAATCCCTCGCCGCCCGCTCCCGCCTGCGACTGCGGCGTGCGTTCGCCTTCCAGGACGCCGCGTTCGCCGCCGGCCTCGGCGTCGGAGTGCTGCTGCCCGATCAGATCTCCACCTCGATCCTCGTGCGCCGCAGCTAGAGCGCCGCCGACCGCATCCGGCCCACCCCTGCCCGAGAAAAGAGACACCCACAATGACGACGACCGACCACCGCCCGCGCAGGGACTACGACCCTCGGTACGACGAGGCCAGGTCCGACGAGCCCGACCTGTACGAGACGTCAACGCCGCAGCCGTCGGCGTTCGTGCGGTGGATCATCGGCGACACCGACTACGCCGAGCTCGCCGCCCTCATCGCCACCGGCGACGCCGAAGAGCCCTCCGCTCTTTCCCGGCGCGGCCTCGGACTGACCCGGTGGCGCAACGACCACCCACGGGCCGAACAAGCCGTCCACGAGGCAGCGGGAGACCCCTGGTGGCGCGCAGCACTGTCGTCGAGCACCCGCGGCCTCAAAGGTGCCGGTGGTGGCCGGATGTCGACCGTCCCGGCCCCGATCGAGTACGAAGCGACCTCGGTGCAGATGTGCGGACTGAACCCGTGGGCGATCGGCGCGGCCGCACCCTCGGCCGGGACCATCGTCGGTCAGCACGCCATCACCGGCAACGCCGTCTCGTGCGATCCCTTCGCGTACTTCCGCGACAAGCTCATCGGAAACCCGTCGATGTTCGTCCTGTCCCTGCCGGGCCTGGGGAAGTCGACGCTGATCCGCAAGATCCTCCTCGGGGCGTGCGGATGGGGACAGACCCCCATCGTCGCCGGCGACATCAAAGGCGAATACGTCAAGCTCACCCGCCTGCTCGGCGGGCAGGTGATCACCCTCGGGCACGGCGGCGGGCACCTCAACCCGCTCGCCGCCGGGGCCCTCGGGCAGGCCGTCGTCCGCGCGATCGCCGCCCGCGACGAAGCCACCGACCCAGCCCGGATCGCCGAGCTCGACGAGCTGATCGACGTCGCCACCATCACCATCTCCACCCGTCAGATCAACGCCGTCTGCGCCTTGGTCGAGCTGATCCGCTACGACACCCACTCGGTGAAGGCCTTCGAGAATTCCTTGATCGGGATCGCCCTGCGCGAGCTGTACGCCGACGGCGGATTCTCCTACACCCACCCGCCGCTGCTCAAAGACCTCTACGCCCGCATCGACGCCGGATCACCGGCCATGCTCCAAGCGGCGTACAAGACCGAACGCGACGGCTACCGCGAGGCAATCACCGAACTGATGCAGGCCCTCGGCGCACTGACCTCAGGCCCACTCGGGGACATCTTCGCCGACCACACCACCGAACCGATCGACCTCGACGCACCGATGATCTGCATCGACGTCTCCTCCCTCGACCGCGGCGACACCACCCTCAAAGCTGCCGTAATGCTCTCATGCTGGGCCGACGCCTACGGCACCGTGGAAGCGGCGCACCTGCTCGCCGACGCAGGCCTGGACCGCCAACGACTGTTCCTGATGGCGCTCGACGAGCTGTGGCAGGTCATCGGTGCAGGACCGGGCATGGTCGCCCGCGTCAACGAGATCACCCGCCTCAATCGCACCGACGCGACCGGGCTGCTGATGATCACACACACCGGCCGCGACCTCGAAACCCTGCCCACCGAAGCCGATATCAAGACCGCGAAGGGCTTCATCGACCGCGCCGGCATGGTCGTGTGCGGCGGCCTGCCGATCGGTGAGGTCGAACGCCTCTCCGGGGAGCTGAAGTTCACCGACGCCGAAGCGGGCATGGTCACCTCCTGGTCACGAGGGGCAGCGCTACGCGGATCCGAACGCCGCACCGTCCGCAACCCGATCGGACGCGGGAAGTTCCTGATCAAGGTCGCCAAGGACAACACCCCCGGCATCCCCATCCAGACCATCCTCACCGACGTCGAATACGACACCGGAGTCCACGACACCAACGCCCGCTTCGCCGAGTACTTCGCCGGCCAGCACCACGAACTCGACGATGCAGATGCCTACGGCAACGACTCCGAACTGGTCGGTGCGCGGTGATGCGCGCCGACGATCCCCGCGAGCATCGGCGAGCCGAGTTCCCCGCCGAGACCCGGCAATGGGTATTGACCGAGTACGAGAAGTCTCGCCAGAACTACGCCTCCCGCGCCGAATGCGTTGCAGTCCTTGCTCGAGCGATCGGAGCGCACGAGAACACCGTGACACGGTGGGTCAAGGACAAATTCGGATCCTCCCGGTCCCCGGCATCCGATGACGTCGCCGCGAAGCTACGGGCGGCCGAAGCCGAGATCGGACGGCTCCGCAGCGAGAACCGCACTCTCACAGAACGACTCGAAGCCTGCTCGCCGCGCTCGATCACCACCCAATCCTACGGCTCGCACTCGTTCGGGGCGGCTGCGCTGTGAAGAAGGGCGGCGCGATCGCGCTGAGCGTGGTGCTCGCACTGTCGCTGTTCGTGGTCCTGTTCGTCACCACCGGCGTCCGAGAAGAAGTACCCACCAACTGCATTCCCGGGAAAGGTATCTCCGCGGCTGCTGGTGGTGTTCCGGCCGGGTCCTTCTCCAAGCCGATGAAGACCTCCGAAGCACAGCTGACGAGCCCGTTCGGGTCACGGTGGGGAACGATGCACAAGGGCATCGACCTCGCCGGTCCCGTCGGCACACCGATCTACGCCTACGCCGACGGCACCGTCACGCAAGCCGGACCCGCCGACGGGTTCGGGATGTGGATCGTCCTCGAACACAACATCGACGGCCAGATCGTCTCCACCGTCTACGGGCACATGTTCCCCGACGGTGTCCTGGTCAAGCCTGGCGAGCACGTCACCGCCGGTCAGCACATCGCCAACGAAGGCAACAACGGCGACACCACCGGCGCGCACCTGCACTTCGAGTACCACACCGGCCCCTGGTCACCCGACAACGCGATCGACCCGCAACCCTTCTACGACGCCGCCGCCGAACCCGGCACCGGCCCGGCCGGCCAAAGCCCACTCCCGTCAACTGGCACCCCGGCCACCCCCGCGCCCTCGACCGGCGGCTCCGCCGAGATGGCCGCTCTCCCCGCCACCGTCGGCTCCGAAGAGCACTTCCAGGTCGACACCGTCCGCGTCGCCCGCGCCATCCACGCCAAGTTCCCGCAGATCACGCGCATCGGTGGGTGGCGCGCCGACGGTGGGGGATTCGACGACCACCCCTCCGGACGCGCAGCCGACATCATGATCGACAACTGGTCCTCCGAGGAAGGAAAAGCACTCGGCGACCAGGTCAAGGACTACCTGTGGGCGAACCGCGACTACCTCCAGATCGAATACATGATCTGGAGACAGGAATACATCCCCTCCCAAGGTGAACCGAACACCATAGAGGACAGGGGATCTCCCACCCAAAACCACTTCGACCACGTCCACGTCACCACCGTCGGCCACGGCGCACCGGCACCCGGCCAGACCTACGGGCCCGTCCCCGGTGGCAGTGGATCCGCACCCAAAGCCGCAGGCAACTGCACCACCGCACCCGGTGCCGGACTCGGCGATCACGGACAACTCGCCGCCGGCCAGATCCCTCCCGAGTTCGAGCCGTGGCTCACCCTCTCGGCCGAGCAATGCCGCGAACTCTCCCCGGCGATCCTCGCGGCGCAGCTCAAACAGGAATCCGGCTTCACACCCGGCCTGACCAGCCCCGCCGGGGCCGAAGGGTACGCGCAGTTCCTACCCGGCACGTGGGCGTCGTTCGGTTTCCCCGTCGACGACAAGGGCGTGGTCACCGGAGCTGCGGGGGAGGGGGATCCCAACGACATCGGCGACGCCGTCATGGCGCAGGGCCGCTACAACTGCTCGGTCGCCGACACCCTACGACCGGGGATCGAATCCGGGGCCATCACCGGCGATCCCGTCGAGCTGATGCTCGCCGGATACAACGCCGGCCCCGGAGCGGTCCAACAGTTCGGCGGCGTCCCTCCCTACTCGGAGACCCAGAACTACGTCACCACCATCACCGCCACCGCATCCGACTACGACCTGGCCCGATAACCACCTCCGACCAATACTCGACGGAAAGGCCCACTCATGAGCACCGCACCGACACGCACCAGCCACCACCTGACGTCCCACGACCGGCATCGAGCACTGACAGCCCTTGCTCTGACCTCGGTCATCGTATGGACGGTATGGGCTGTTCCCGTCGCCCGACTGATCCTGGAGTCGATGATCACCACGATCAAGGACAGCGGCCGCGCCGCAGCGACCCGCGACGTTCTCGCGCATGGTTGGTGGGCCGTCATCGTCGTCACCGCAGCGATGACCATAGGCAGCCTCATCGCTGTCGCCGACGCCTCCGCGCGAGCGCAGAACTGGACTGTCACTGCGCTCCGCAAAGCCATCCACTTGGCGGCGACCGCGCTCGTCATGTGGGCGATCTGGACGGTCAGCGTGATCGCCGCAGCAGGAGTCCCCACCGTCGGCTAGCGCGGCACACAACCACATTTGTTGTCGGTGGCCACCAGGACACTGGCACCATCACAAACCAAGGAGCACAGACATGGCACAGATCCTCAACAACCGCCAGGCGGACGCACCGATCATCGATTGGCTCGAAGTCATCGCCAAAGCCGCTGCGCTGGGCCAGATCTGCGACACCGACGCTGAATCAGCGAACGACTCCGACTCGCAGGAGACCACGAGATGAGCCGAAGAGCAGGCATCGTGTTCGCGTGTCTCGGCATCGTCGGTGTCATCGCCATTGCCGCTCTGGTCGTGTTCGTCTTCCGCGGCTCGGACACACCGCCACCACCGGGCACGGACGCCGGCATCGCCATCGACCCGTCCGCCACCGACCCGGTCGGCGTCGCGACGGCGGTGATGTCCGGTGTGTTCACGTGGCAACCCGCAGTGCAGGATTCACCGTGGGAAGCCATGCACGCGCAACGCGACAACGTGACCGGATCGATGGCCACCGCCGCCGCCACACCACCCGATCCAGCGCCGCAACCGATCCCGGAATGGTCGGCATGGGCACGCAGCGGCGACATCGTCACCGCCATCGCCCGACCCGACACCAGCGTCAATCTCGACGGTGAGAGCCTCGACAAGGACGGCGACGCCAAGGCCACCGTGGCTGTCGTCATCGACCGCGTCGTCCAACACCGCAGCGGCGAGATCACCCCGTTCACCGGCTACACCGGAGCCGTCGACGTCGAACTCACTGCTGACGGCTGGAAAGTCGCGAACTATCGCCTCGTCAGCGCAGGCATCTAGCCCGACTCACCACCGGCAACACCCGCGCCGACCACACGCTGCACGCACCGCAGAGAAGAAGGATCTATTGTCATGGTAAAAGTGGGAATCCTCACCGAAAAGCCCTCCGCAGCACGTAACTTCGCGACCGCTTTGGGCGGAATGAGCGGCACGTTCGCAGGCACGGAGTACGTCATCGTCCACGCTCGCGGGCACCTGCTGGAATTGAAAGACCCCGCCGCGATGGTGCCCGCGCCTCTCACCGACAAGTACAAGAGCTGGGAGCTCGAACATCTCCCGTGGAACGCCGACGACTTCCGCTGGGAGCGAGAGATCCGGCGCCGGGTGTCCGGCGGCAAGCTGGTCACCGATCCGGACGCGAAAAGCCTGCTCCACGAACTGAAGACGACCCTCTCGGGCTGCGAGAGCATCTGCAATGCAGCCGATCTCGATCCGACCGGTGAAGGCTCACTCCTCGGCTGGGAGATCGTGGAGTACCTGGGCCTCGAGAACAAGAAGCTCGAACGCATGGAGTTCCTGGACGAGACACCGGCATCGCTGCGTAAGGCCTTCACAGCCCGTCGGCCGGTCACCGCGATCGCTGCCGAAGGCGACTACCGCAAGGCCGACTTCCGGTCGAAGTGGGACATGCTCTCGATGCAGTTCACCAGACTCGCGACCAAGACGACCGGGGCGAGCACGGTACTGCGTAACGGGCGACTCAAGTCCGCGATGGTCGTAATCGTCGGTGACGGACTCGACGCGCACCACGGATACCTCAAGAAGGCGTTCTACGAGAACCGATTTCGGGACGAGAACGGCGCGACGTACACCGACCCCGAGATCGATCGATTCGAGAACGAGAACGATGTTCCCGGCGGCCTTCAGTCGTCACCGGTCGTCCACGACGGGACCACACGCAAGAAAACGGGACCGCCGAAACTGATGGACCTGGCCGGACTGTCGTCTCTGTTGTCGAAGAAGGGTTTCGGGGCGAAGAACGTTCTCGACACCTATCAGAAGATGTACGAGGCGCAGGTGGTGTCCTACCCGCGTACCGAGGACAAGTTCATCTCGATCGAGCAGTTCAACGAGCTGCTTCCATCGGTCGACGCGATCGCCGGTGTGGTGGGCGTGGATCCGGCGGCGCTGAGCCATCGCGGCCCACGTACGAGCCACGTCAAGTCCGGTGGCGCGCACGGTGCCAACCGTCCAGGGCCCAACGTACCGCCGAGCCTCGCGGCAGTGGAGAAGGCCTACGGCGAGTTGGGTCGGGAGATCTACGAGCTCCTCGCGAAGAATTACCTGACGATGCTCGCCCCCGATTACGAGTACGACCAGCATCGCGGCCACGTCGAGAAATACCCGAGCTTCGTCGGCTCGCTGAATGTGCCCGCAGTGCTCGGATGGAAAGGTGTGTTCGTCGTCGAGGAGGAGGACGGCGGCGAGCGCGACGAGCAACCCACTGGTGCGACGGCGTTGGGTACTGTCGCGAACCCGTTCGTCCACGAGGGCTTCCCGCCGCGGCCGCCGCATCCGACGATGGGTTGGTTGATGAAACAGCTCGAGAAGCGGAGCGTGGGTACCGGCGCGACCCGGACGAGCACCTATGCCGAGGTCACGAACAACTCGGGCGGCAAGGCCTTGATGATCGAGAAGCGCGGCAAGATCACCCTCAGCGCGATCGGTGAACTCAACCATCGGATCCTGCCGGGCACGAACATCGGGGATCTGACGATCACCGAGCAGGTCTTCGAGCAGATGGCGCAGATCGAGGCCGGAACCGGCGAGGCAGCCGACTATCTGTCCCTCGTGGCGGATCTGGTGCGCCGCGACCTCGAGACGATGACGGCGAATGCGAGGACGTTGTCCGGCGAGCTCACGGCACGGATGGGCAAGGCCGGGGTGACCCGAGAAGCGGTGGAGATGATCGAGTTGCCACCGGAGCTGCATTTCACCCACGCAGGCACGGTCGTGACCCGCGCGAAGCGGGTCTTCGGTGGCCACCGGTTCACCGACACCGAAGTAGCGGCACTGCTTGCCGGCCGGGTCATCGAGATCGTCGCGACGAGCGCGAAGTCGGGAAAGACGTTGACCTGCACGGGAAAGCTCGAACCAGGCGTGAGGGAGAAAGACGGCAAGCAGTATCCACACGTGAGCTTCAACCCTCGATTCGAGGAGCGTGCACCTCGGACCGATCTGGTCAGCGGAGTGTGGAAAGGCAAATCGGTGACGTTCAAAGGTCGCGGATGGGGTGCCAACGAACACTGGCGGGGTAAGGACTTCACCGATCAGGAACTGGAGAAGCTATTGGCCGGGGAGACCATCGAATTCGACGCCACGAGCAAGACAGGTAAGACGTACCGGGCCAAGGGCGCACTGGCCGCAGGTACCTACCAGGGCAGCAAGACATTCGGCTTCAAGCTGAAGTTCGAGGACCGCAAATCCACCGCAGGCACCAAGAAACGCACCGTGCGTCGGTAGACGGGTGCCGCAGGACAGCAGCGGGGTCGCACGCCTGCACCCATGAGGACACGAGTTCGAGCGGCGGGTTCAGAAGAAGGTCAGCTGTGCCTCGTCGACGCGGACACGTCCGGGCTTCGTCCGGCGGGGTCGGACCGGGGGAGAATGCCGAGCCGGTACCGCCGGTGCGGAACCTTCGGCGATGCCGAGTTCGGCGCACGCGCGGCGCGCCAATTCCTCTCGTACACGCGATCGTTCGGCCACGCGGGCACGTCCGATCGCAGTGTCTCGGACGCTCCACTCCAACTCCCACGCCGCCGATCCCGGTGTCGGCGCGCCCACAGCCCGGTCGGTCACCCGATCGAGTAGTTGATCGATCTTGTCGATCAACACCTGCGCATGCTCGTCGAGCACGCGCTCAGGCACCGTGGCCACGGACTCGTTGTCGCTCACACCCGACACTGTAGAGCGGGGCACTGACGAACAGCCCGCACCTGACACTCACAGCGACGGTCCGATTCACTGAACATCGTCTCGACTGCTCACCTCGCCGAAACCCGCGACGGGGATCGCAGAGCGTGTCACCACGGGGAACCACGTGTCTGGAAACGACGCGCAGCCAGGACACTGCGAGGCGTCCATCAGCTCGTCCGAAACAGTCGCGCTCTCGGAGGGGCACACGCCAGTTCCGCAATCGTCGCTGTCTTCGACTGGACACCAAAGCCAGTTCGCCGCAGGGAAGACAGTTTTTGCGCCACACATGTACGTTTCATTCATGCCGCAGGACCAGACCCATCGGAACCACGACCACGCTAGATTCCGTCACGAATTGGACCAATTCAGAACAGCACGGGCCGGATACCTGCCGTTCGCAGACATCAGCAAGCGACTGCACAAAGATGTCGCGGTGACACCCGATACCGTTGCAAATATCTTTCACGGCACCTCATTGTCCAGATGGTCTGTCGTAGACGCAATTATCGAGATCTTGCTGGTGGAGGCGAAAATCGATGAATCACAACACAGTTCAATAGTTAAGCACTTTAAGGAGCTGTGGAGCGCGGCAAAGTCGCCGGATAGCGACGTCACGAGCACCACGATGCTGGCTCCGATTGCTCCGAAGCGTACGGTTCGAGACCACGAAGGTCCCAGTGAGATAACAACCGTGATGCTCACCAGAGATTTGGTCACACAGCTCGACCAGCAGATAGGCACGGACATTCTCGGTCTTCTACCACCCGGTACGGCGTTGCTGGTGGTCAAACGCGGTCCGACTGCCGGAAGCAGGTTTCTGCTCGACGAACCTCAGGTCAAAGCAGGCCGCCACCCAGATTCAGACATCTTTCTCGACGACACATCCGTCTCGCGGCGGCATGCAACCTTCACGAGGACCCCCGACAACCGATGGCTGGTGAGCGATAGCGACAGCCTCAACAAGGTGTACGTCAACAGGGTGGCGGTAGACGAGCAGTTGCTCAGAACCGGGGATGAGATTCAGCTCGGGAAGTTTCGCTTGGTGCACCTTGAGCCGCGGATTTGGACCGAGTTGTCGGACACCGCAAAAGTCAACATCGTAGATCTAGAGGAGCACCCTCTATGAGGGTCACCACCAAGGAAGGCTATCGACGAGCCAACCGATCATTCCCCGGACTACCCCAGACACCAGTCCTCTAATGACGCTGTGTCGCAATTCGTTTGGCTTTGTTGACCTGTTCTTCGCGTTCATACGAAAACGGTAAGCCCACAGAGATTAGGGTTCGGCTCCGTTCGGCTGCAATCGCAGAAGTTCCACGTCGCCCCGTACGGATTCCAGGAGACTCGGCCGCATTCGGGCACTATCCGTCACCAGCAGTAGCTTCTGACTCGTCGTCGATCGCAGATCACCGCCGCGAACATCGGGCACGTCTCCACCACAACGATAGTGTTGGCCAATGCCTCGATCCACCGACCTACCCGAGACTCTGTACCACTACACAGACTCCGCTGGCCTGCTCGGCATTTTGGGTAATCCTGTCGAGTTCGACGGCGCACCTCGGCACGCACGGTACGGAACATTGTGGGCAACCGACGCACGGTATCTCAACGATACGAAAGAGCTCCGTTTCGGCACGAAGCTCTTGGCTTCGGAGCTTGAGGAGCAGGCGCGGAACACGGCACGAACACCCGCTGTGGCCGACCGTCTGCTCGAACTCGCCCGGACCGTGCGCGCCGGCACATTCGAGATGACCTGGCACAAAGACGCCCACCCGGCTACACCGTTCGTCACCTGCTTTTCCAGCGCATCCAAAGGTGACCTGCTCAGCCAATGGCGCGGGTATGGAGACGGCGGTGGAGGGTTCGCACTCGGGTTCACGCGCTCCACACTGACCAAGTTCTACGAAGTGGACACAAACGCCCATAGATCCGGCGACCCCTTCGACCGGGTTGCAAGCCAACTCTTCGGCGGGCCTGACCAGGTCAAGTACGGACGGCGCGAGGCACGTCAGCTCATGACTAAGCCTGAATCCACCGATAGAACTTCCATTGACCGGAGTGTCTAACTGAAGAAAGTGCCCCCTGAACTGGGATGATTTGAGTTCTCACGCAACAAATCCACCAGCTCAGGAAAGGCACTTCCAGTGAAAGTGTCCCACA
>NZ_JBMIRQ010000089.1:0-638 GCF_049195265.1 Rhodococcus sp. MALMAid1271
GGGACTGCCCCGAGTTCGGTTGACTCGTTGGGTTGAGTGAATCAGGCCGCGTGTGCGGACTGATTGATTGTCTCAAACTCGGTTGGGGTGAGTTTGCCGAGCCGGCGTTGGCGACGCTTGCGATGGTAGGTCCGTTCGATCCAGGTGACGATCGCCAGCCGTAACTGCTCTCGCGTGGACCAACGTTGTCGATCGAGCACGTTCTTCTGCAGAAGCGCGAAGAATGACTCCATCGCAGCATTGTCTCCGCACGCCCCAACCCGCCCCATGGATCCCTGTAAACCGTTGCGGGACAGCTCATGTACGAATTTTCGTGAACGGAATTGGCTACCTCGATCGGAGTGGACGATGGTGCCGTCCGGGTCTCGTTGATCGACGGCGTTTCGCAGTGCAGATACTGCCAGTGAGGCTTTCATACGGCTGTCGATCGAGTATCCGACGATCTTGTTCGAGTACAGGTCTTTGATGGCGCAGAGGTAGAGCTTGCCTTCGTCGGTACGGTGCTCGGTGATGTCGGTCAGCCAGATCTGGTTGCGTTCCTGTGCGGTGAATTGGCGGTCGACGAGGTCGTCGTGGACGGGCGGGCCGGCTTTCTTGTTCAGGCCGCGCTTCTTGGAGAACACGGACCACAGCCGTTC
>NZ_JBMIRQ010000028.1:0-14957 GCF_049195265.1 Rhodococcus sp. MALMAid1271
CCGAATCGCCGACAGCGGCCCGACACTCGTCAATCGTGGAAAAGCTGGGTAGACCAGCGGTCACGCCCTGCCTGGAAACAGTTCTTGCTCGTGTCGTCGATTCGGATCAACTTTCACAAGCTCATCGGTGGATTCAGGCTAAACCTTCGATCGAACGCACCGCATCGGAGCAACGGAGTATGGCCGCCGAACAGGTACACCCGACTCGTCAGGAGAGTTCGATACTCGCCGCCCGCACGAAACAGCGATTCGAGGCGGTCACAACTCTCAAGAACGAAGGCATAGGAATCGATGCGATCGCACGGCAACTCGGACTGGCACGGGAGACCGTCCGCCGTTTCTACTACGCAAGCAGTGTCGATGAATTGTTGGGGGCGCCGCGGGCCGGCCGGCCAACTATGTTGGACGAGTTCGCCGAATACCTTCACGAGCGTTTCAATGACGGCCATGCCTCCGCTGCTGTACTTTACGAAGAACTTCGAGCATTGGGATATCGCGGCAGCTACAGCTCCGTCCGGGATTACCTTCGTCCGTTTCGCAGAATAGGGGCAGCACCACCGTCCACACCGAAAGTGCCGAAGGTGCGGCGGATCACGTCGTGGATGCTGCGTCACCCCGACAACCTCACCGACGACGAGCAGATCAGGCTCAAGCAGGTTCTCGCCAGCTGTCCACATCTCGAAGCAACTGCAGGCCATGTCAAGTCGTTTGCGGAGATGCTCATCGAACGCCTTGGCAAACAATTGAACTCGTGGATGTCTGCCGTCTCGGCAGATGATCTGCCGCACTTGCATCGCTTCGTCCGAGGTCTCGACACCGACCATGCAGCCGTCCGAAACGGGCTGACCCTGCCGCATAGTTCCGGCGCCGTCGAAGGCCACGTGAACCGAATCAAGATGCTCAAACGACAAATGTATGGGCGCGCTGGATTCGACTTGCTTCGCAAACGAATACTCCTCAGCGGCTGAAACTTTCAAAATCGATCACGGAAAGTGGGCCAGAACCACTTTTCAACCGTCGTCAACACTATTGAAACACGATGCGTGAAATCGTTGCGGCGATCAGCGCTGGCCGCTTGGCACCTTCGATTTCGAGGGTATGCTCCAGCTGGATCTGAAGTGCCCCGCCGTGTACTTCCTCGACAGAAGCCAATGTTGAACGTAGACGAACCTGCGCACCGACTAGTACAGGGTTGACGAATCTTACTTTGTTCGATCCATAGTTGACGATCAGCTTGGCACCTTCGATCGTGTAAATCTGTGCTGCAAGTGTAGGCAACAGGGCCAAACTCAGGTATCCGTGCGCTATCGGACCGCCGAAAGGACTTTCCGCGGTGGCGCGTTCGACATCGATGTGAATCCACTGGTGGTCGCCTGTAGCTTCTGCGAATTGGTCGACCATGTTCTGGGTGATGGCCTTCCAGTCGCTCGTACCCAGATCGTCACGGACGGCGGCGTGTAGTTCCTCGGGTGTCCTAAATGTTCGCATGCTTATCGAGTTCCTCTATCAGTGTCAGTGGATGTTTTCAAACACCGCAGCAAGTCCCTGTCCACCGCCGATACACATAGTCTCCAAGCCGTACCTCACATCTCGCCGCCGCATCTCACGAAGCAACGTCGCGAGTATCCGGCCGCCCGTTGCCCCCACCGGGTGTCCCAGCGAAATACCCGAACCATGCGGGTTCAGTCGCTGATCGTCGGGTTCAACTCCCCAGGTACGCAGCACCGCCAGCGTCTGCGCTGCGAACGCTTCGTTCAACTCGATCACATCCATGTCGGCCAACGTCAAGCCCGCACGACTAAGCGCTTTCTCGGATGCCGGCACGGGTCCGATGCCCATGGTCCGGGGAGGCACACCGGCCAGTCCCCAACTCACCAACCGTGCCAGGGGCCGGAGACCGAGTTCGGCTGCCCGACCCGGAGTGGTCACGATGGCAAGGGCGGCTCCGTCGTTCTGTCCACTTGCGTTGCCCGCGGTGACAGTCGAGTCCGGATCGATCTTCGACCTTATCGGACGGAGCTTGGCCAGACCCTCGACAGAGGTGTCGGCACGCGGGTGCTCGTCGGTGTCGACCAGAAGTGGCTCGCCGCGCCGCTGCGGAATCGGCACTACCGCGATCTCTTCGGCGAACACGCCGTTCTTCTGTGCTGTAACCGCACGCTGGTGCGATTGCACCGCGAGTGCGTCCTGATCTGCACGGCTGATGGAGAACTCTGCACGTAGGTGCTCGGCGGTTTCGATCATCCCGCCGAGCACCGGGAAGTTCGTCCCGCCTGCGGTGACACGGGCCCGTGCCAATCGATCGCTCAACACTACCGATTCGGCCTTAACGCCCCACCGCATGCCGGTGGCATAGAACTCGGCCTGACTCATGCTTTCGACTCCCCCGGCGAGGACCAGATCGCTGCCACCCGACTGCACTTGCATGCACGCTTGCAGAACAGCCTGTAGGCCGGAGCCGCATCGTCGGTCGACCTGCTGACCGGGTACCTCGATCCCGAGGCCGGTGTCGAGTGCTGCGACGCGTCCGATGGCCGGTGACTCTCCGTTCGGTGACGCTTGTCCGAGAATGACGTCGTCGATCACGGTCCCGTCCAGTCCGGTGCGGGCGCACAGTTCCTTGATCACGATGGCAGCGAGTTCCTGCGGTGCGACGTCGCGGAATACTCCCCCGAAGCGTCCGACTGGTGTGCGCAGCGGTTCGCAGATGACGGCGTTTGGCATGAATTTCCTTCTTGGATGCGTGGATCGAGCAATTGAGACCGGCGGCGGTCGCTACATGTAGCGTCCGCCGGTGACCTCGGAGACCGTTCCGGTCATGTACGAGGACAGGTCAGAGGCATAGAACAGGGCGACCGACGCCACCTCACGGGGGTCACCGGCACGCTGCATCGGGATTTCCGACATCTTTTGATCCCATGCCTTCTGCGGCATCGCTTCGGTCATCGCCGTCTTGATCAAACCCGGCTGAATCACATTCACTCGGACACCGAGGTGCGCAACTTCTTTCGCTGCTGCCTTGGACAGGCCGACGATTCCGGCTTTCGCGGCCGAGTAGTTGCTCTGGCCGATAAAGCCCACCTTCGCTGAAATCGAGGACAGATTGATGATCGATCCCCCGCCGTTTTCGCGCATGACGCCGGCCGCGATCCGCGTGCCGTTCCAACACCCTTTCAGGTGCACGTCGATGACCTGATCGAACTGATCCTCGGTCATCTTCCGCATGGTTGCATCACGGGTGATCCCCGCATTGTTGACCATGATGTCAATCGACCCGAACGAAGAAGCGGCACTGTCCACCAAGGCTTGCACGTCTTCGGCGGAGGTCACGTTGCAACGCACCCCGACGGCGTCCGTAGGTAGAGCGGCGGCGGCTTCTTTCGCTTTCGTTTCGTCGAGATCGCCGATCACGATGTTCGCCCCGTTTTCGGCGAACAGTGTCGCGATCGCGAGACCGATGCCCTGGGCACCGCCGGTGATGACCGCTGTACGCCCTGAAATCATGAATTGTCCTGTTCTGAAGTGTGATTGGGATAGTCGTATCACCGAACGAGGTCGGTGTCGAAAGCAGGGTCCTGCACGGCGACGCCTTCACGCAGCATGGTGTCCACCGTGTCCGGATCCTGCCCGGATTCGATCAACAACGAGCGTGTGTGCTGCCCCAGTGCGGGAACGTCGCCCATGCGTGCCTCGAAGTCAGCGAACGTCGCCGGTGGCAGCAAAGCCCGTGCGGTCGAGTGTTCGGTGCCGACGGTCCGCCAACGGTCGCGTTCGACGATCTGCGGATGCTCGATGACTTGCCTCATCTGTTTCACCTGGGCCGCAGGGATGCCGGCGGCAGCCAACTTCGTGTCGAGATCTGTTGTCGTGAACAACGATGTGCGTGCGGCGACGACGGCATCGCATTCAGCGCGGTTCTGGACGCGTAAAACATTAGTGGCGAAGCGCAGGTCTTCGGCCATCTCCGGAATTCCTAGTACGTCAGTGACGAGGGTCTGCCAACCGCGATCGTTCTGGACGCCGATCAGTATCTGTCCGTCCTGGGTCGGATATGCATCGTACGGGGCGATGGAGCTGTGACTGACACCCATCCGCGGAGGCTGCGCGCCGGTGTACATCTGTGTGTACATCGCGTGCCCCAACCACTCCACCGTCGAGTCGAGCATCGAGATGTCGATCGTCGCACCAGCACCCGTGCGCCCACGCCTGAGCAATGCCGCAAGCACTGCTTGAGCGCAATACATGCCAGTAGCGATGTCGGCCGTAGGTACTCCCGTCTTGGCGGGTTCGTCCGGTGTTCCGGTAATGGAAATCAAGCCCGCTTCGGCCTGGATCAGCATGTCGTAGGACTTGCGATCCTGCATCGGCCCACCCTTACCGAATCCAGACATGTTGACGACGACCAGACTCGGCTTCGTCGCGCGTAATTCGTTCGCGCCGAATCCGAGTCGCTCTGAAGCACCAGGGGCAAGATTTTGTACGAAAACGTCCGCGTTCTCGATCAGCCGGTGGACGATACTGCGACCTCGGTTTGATTTGAGATCAATGGCGAGGGATTCCTTGCCTCGGTTGAGCCACACGAAGTGCGCACCCGTTCCATGCACTGCATGGTCGTAGCCACGTGCCAGATCACCTCCGTCGGTCCGTTCGATCTTGATCACTCGGGCACCAAGATCGGCGAGGTTTCTGGTTGCAAGGGGTGCTGCGACGGCCTGTTCGATCGCCACGACGGTGAACCCCTCGAGTGGTGCGTTCACTTGCTGCGCTTCTGCTGCGCGCGAATCAATCCGCCTCCGACGATCAGGCGCTGAATTTCGCTCGTGCCCTCGTACAAGCGAAGTAGCCGAACGTCACGATAGATCCGCTCGACCGGAACCTCCCGCATATACCCTGCCCCGCCATGGATTTGGACAGCCAGATCAGCGACCTTGCCGACCATTTCGGTGCAGAACAGTTTCACGGCCGATGGAGCTATCCACCGATCGGTGTCCTCGACCCAGGCCCTCGCTGCCTCACGGACCATGGCCCGGCCCGCCATGACCCCAATCTGTTGGTCGGCGATCATCGCCTGAACTAGCTGGAAGTTTCCGATTGGTTCGCCACCCTGAGTCGATGCTGCTGCGTGCGCGACGGACTCGTCGAGCGCACGTTGCGCCTGGCCGACAGCGAGTGCCGCGATGTGCACACGTCCGCGTGCCAGCGAGGTCATCGCCGCCTTGTATCCGATGTCTCCCTTTCCGCCGACCAGTGACTCGGCGTCGACCTTCACGTCGGTGAACGTCACGTCCGCAGTGCCCGACCCTTGCTGGCCCATCTTGGCGTCCTTGACCCCGATCTCGATCCCGGCAGTATCTGCCGGGACAAGGAAGACTGCGATACCGTTTCCGCTCTCCGGCTTCGGATCCAGCTTGGCGAAGACGACAAACATGTCGGCGATGGGCGCATTGGTGATGTATCGCTTGTTGCCGTTGATCATCCAGCCCGAGCCGTCTGCCTTGGCGGTCGTCCTGAGCCCTGCGGGGTTCGATCCTGCCCCGTCCTCGGTCAGCGCAAACGAGGCGACGATGTCACCGGCGGCCATGCCCGGTAGCCACTGCGCTTTCTGATCCTCGGTTCCGAACCCGACGAGGACCTGCCCGGCGATACCGTTGTTGGTTCCGAACATCGAGCGGAGTGCCAGCGAGGTGTAGCCGAGTTCCATGGCAAGCTCGACATCCTGAATGAGGTTGAGGCCCAAGCCGCCCCACTTCTGGGGTATCGAAAAACCGAACAAGCCCATCTCTGCAGACTGTGTCCGTATATCGGCAGGTATTGCGTCGGTGTTCATGATCTCGAGTTCCCGCGGAACCACCCACGACCGCACGAAGTGTGAAATCTGCTTCAGCACGTCGGAGAAGACATCGTCGGGTACTTCGGGGTTCAGCGTTTCCATACGAGAACTATCAACCCCACCATTACTGTCAGTCCAATACTTAATTGATACTTGTGTATTACCGTAGATGCAATAAAGGAGTCCCTGGATGGATGTCGAACAACTTCGCGCGTTCCTCGCCGTCGCCGAGGAGCTTCACTTCGGTCGCGCCGCGGCCCGACTGCATGTGGCGCAGCCGCCCCTCAGTCGCACCATCAAACAACTCGAAAAGCATCTGGGTGCAAGACTGTTCGATCGAAATACCCGTTCCGTGAAATTGACGGCCAGCGGTCAGGCATTGATCGAACCTGCACGCGCAGTCCTCGAAGGTTTGCGTAGCGCGGAAGACGCAGTCAAGTCGGCCGCCGGCGGCGAGAGTGGTTTGGTGCGAATCGCGTTCGCCGGCGTCTCGACGCATCGCATGGTCGCGCGGCTTGCCCGCATCGTGCGCTCTGAGCATCCAGGTATCGAGTTGGAACTTTCCAGCCAGAACTTCGCTCAGCCAGCCATGAAGAGGCTGCTCAGCGGGGACACCGACATAGCGTTGGGTAGGTGGGATGTCATTCCTGCGAGCGTGGAGTCCGAGGTGGTACTAGTCGACCATCTGGTCGTGGCAGTGGCCGACACACACACGTTGGCCGGTGCGACTCGGGTCGATATCGACCGACTCGCGAACGAGCAGTTCATCTCACTGCCGTTCCACGAAGGATCTGTCCTTCCTGATCGGCTGCGCCGACTCGCCGTCGCCCGCGGGTTCGTCGCCGATGTCGTTCAGATCGCACCGGACACCCAGACCGCTCTGGCTCTGGTGGCGGCCGAGGTCGGCTGTCACCTGACGTTGTCGTCGGTGGCGGACAACGTCACCGACCCTCATGTGGTTTTCGTGCCGCTATGTGATTCGACGGCAGACGTGGACATGCGGGCAGCGTGGCGGAGAGACAGTACTAACCCAGCGCTGCGAGTGGTCCTGCAATACGTCATCGGTCTCCGGCAGCACTGAGACTAGATGCCGAGTTTTCAGTCTCAGGAGCGCGGCGAGCGCCATCGCTTCCGGACACGGTCAGCTGGCCACTGTTCCAGAGCTCTTGCCGCCAGGTTCCTCGCTGATAGAGGTATCGTCGCGCGGAAATCGCGCATTCTGCGGATCGTCGATACCGAACAATGACGTTCCGAGGGGTCAGCTACGAATCTTCAACGCCCGCATCTTCCTGTACAGGGTGGTACGGCCGATCCCTAACAGTCCCGCCGCCAACGACTTGTTCCCATTCGTTTCCGACAATGCCCGGTTGATTGCATCACGCTCCGCTTCTTCGTAGCGGCTCAGGGACGGCGTTGACGATCCGCGGGCATGAGTGGACGTCGCCGTGAAATTGCCCGTTGATCCGTGGTCGCGGTCGGGTAACGGATCAGGCGACGCCGAGGGTGCATCGTCGCGTCGTCGCCAATCCAGACCCATCACTGCATCCTCGGACGCAGACTCTGCATCGCTCGGATCAGTGAATTCGAGCGCGAAGATCGCGTCCTGCCCTGCTCGCCCTAATCGGCGGACGGTTGCCTCGGTGCCGAGAGTCGGTAGCTCGAGACGCATGCTGTCCTCATCCCACCGATACCGGCGCAAGGTGTCCCACAACCCTGCGTGTGCTTCCGCGTCGAAGTGCGCGAGAGCCGGGAGGTCGGTCATCACGGTTCCTGAGTTCATCACCAGTACCGGATTCTTGGAGGTGCGCAAGTTGCGATATGTGCGCGCCAGCTCGAGATCTCGCGAATCGGCCATGAGTTCGAGGGCTTCGGAAATCTCGTACCCGGCTTGCCGGACCATCGACACCATCAGGGGACTGGCCGAATCGACATGAGATGCGATGGACAGCGATCCGACGATTCTGCCCGTGATCGGATGCTTGATAGGCGTTCCGGCACATGCCAGGGATGCAAGCGCGTCGTTGAAGTGTTCTGTTCCGCGGACGAACACTACTCCGCGTGCTTCGATCGGCGTGCCCAAACCGTTGGTGCCCAGGGCTTGCTCGGAGAAGTCGAAACCTTCGACAGCGTTGGCGCGGTCCAGGGAGGGCTCGTCCTGCGGGTCGACGATGCGGCGTGAGACTATGCGACCTGCCTCGTCGGCCAAAAACAGGGTCATACGCGAATCGGTCAGGTTGGTCTGCCACTGGTCGAGAATGCGACCAGCAGCGCGCAGGATGGCTGTGTCGGGATCTATTTCGCCGACTATGTGAGGACCTGCTGCCGGGTCAACGCTCAGCGAGACCGAACGGCGCCAACTCTGCTCGATTTCGTGCGCGACAAGCGATGCAGGCAGCGAAGCCCGCACGAGCCCCTGAGTGATCAGTTGCTCGCGCGCGCGTCGTACGGCGTCGTCGCGGTGTGCGCGGTCGCTCACTTTTCTAGTGTGGAGTAGTAAGGACGATGCGTCCAGCAACGCCACCTGCCGTGAGCTCATCCAATGCGCGGGTGACCTCCGCTGCCGACAGGGCACGCTCGGCTATCGGAATGGTGGGGATCTGCCCCGTTTGGGCGATCCGAACGAGGTCTCGCAGTTGGTCGAGCGTTCCGACGAAACTGCCTTCGAGGCGAATCATGCGCAAAGCGAGTAGTGCCGTGGGGACGGTGAATTCGCCGCCGAAGAGTCCGACCTGCACCATGATTCCTGCCTTGGCCAACACCTCGAACCCCAGTGTTGCGGTGGCTCCATTGTTGACGAAGTCGATGACCGCCCCGGCCGGCCCTCCCACAGCGCGTCGAACGTCGCGCGCTGTTGTATCCGAACCCGAGAGCACGGTGGCCGATGCGCCCATGTCGCGAGCGAGGGACAGGTTCTGATCTGCGCGGTCGACCGCGCAGATCGCCCGATGTCCTCGCGCACGCAGGATCGCGATAGCTGTCAGCCCTAGCCCGCCCGCACCGAAAACGACGACCGGCTCGTCCGGTTCGAGCGGAAGGATCCTGTCGACCGCACTGTGGGCCGTCAATCCTGAACAGGCAAGCGTCGCAGCCCAACTCGGATCCAGTCCGTCGATGTCGACGAGGTATTTCGCGTCGGGAACGAGGACGTATTCGGCGTACCCGCCGTGACGGGCAACACCGAGGTTTCTTCCTGTGGCGCAACTGTTGTCATGGCCTGATCGGCACTGGCGGCATTCGCCGCATCCGATCCACGGATAGATCAAGCGGACATCACCAGGGCGTACAGTGTCCACGGCTTCGCCTACCTGCTCTACGATGCCGACGACTTCGTGGCCGAGCACCATGGGGTATTCGACGCCACGGTCTTTCATGTTCATCATCCCTTTGCTGCCGAGGTCATAGCCACCCTCGCGTAGGTGTGTGTCGGTGTGACACACACCGGCTCTCAGCACCCGCAGAAGAACGCTGCTCCCTTCAGGCGCCGGCACGGGGACCTCCACTTCGTGGATCGTCGTATCGTCGGGAAACACTGCATATGCGCGCATGAACAAGCACCTCTTCGGGTGGAAGGAATGTGGCGGTGTCCTCATCATGACCACGCATCCTGACTGCCGACTGTTTCATAACGGAACACAGGTGTCGTGCATTGTGCTCCTACGTTGGTTCTAGAAGGGAGTGCTGCCCGTCACAAAACTTCCAGTGTGTGGCACGCCCGACATATCAGACCGCGGCCGATTTCCTTTTCGCCGTGACGAGCCCAGGAGAACCCATGAGCACCGCCGTTGCCAGCGATTCGAACGCCACACATGATGACAGCACCGATGACGTACTGCGAGAACTCTATGCCGATTGGTCTGAGATCATGTCGAGCACACCGGATCTGACGATCCGTCTACTGCGTTCGATCTTCGACGAGTGGCACCAACCGACCGTAGAACCCGAAGGGGTGACTTACCGCGAAGACACTGTCGGCGGCGTCCCCGGCATCTGGTGCTTGCCCGAAGGAGCAGATCGGTCGAAAGTTCTGCTCTACACCCACGGTGGAGGTTTCGCCGTCGGCTCCGCATCGAGCCACCGCAAACTTGCTGGCCACGTCGCTAAAGCGCTCGGATCGGCCAGTCTCGTGCTCGACTACCGGCGCGCCCCGGAACACACACATCCCGCGCAGATCGAGGACGGTGTCGCAGCGTTCGACGCGCTCGTGGCTTCCGGCATCACCGCTCGTGATATCACCACCATCGGTGATTCGGCAGGCGGGAACCTGGCTATCGCCATCGCTCTGGCCCTCGCCGACCAAGGCAAAAGTGGCCCTGGCAGTGTCATTGCCTTCTCCCCCTGGCTGGACATGGAGAACAAAGGCCAGACTCTGGTCACCAACAACGACACCGATGCGCTGATCACACCAGAGTTGTTGGAAGGCATGATCTCCGGCGTTCTCGGAGGCACCGTCGACCCGACCACTCCACTCGCGAACCCGCTGCACGCCGACTTCGCAGGCTTCCCACGGCTGTATCTCACGGCTGGCAGCGTTGAATCACTCCTCGACAATGCCACCCGAGTGGCCGAACGCGCCGAAGCTGCCGGTGTCGATGTCACCCTTTCGATCGGGGAAGGGCAGCAGCATGTCTACCCGTTTCTGGCCGGCCGTTCCCCGCTTGTTGCCGAGGAATTTGCGCAGCTATCCGCCTGGTACCACGCCTGAACTTTCATTCCTCGTAACGACCAAGGACTTCAAACCATGACTACACAAAAGGCCCTGACCACTGTCGATGCCATCGTCATCGGCGCCGGATTCGGCGGGATCTACGCCGTCCACAAACTGGCCAACGAGCTCGGCCTCACGACGGTCGGCTTCGACAAGGCAGACGGCCCGGGCGGCACGTGGTACTGGAACCGCTACCCGGGTGCACTGTCCGACACCGAAAGCCACGTCTACCGGTTCTCATTCGACCGTGACCTGCTTCAGGACGGTACCTGGAAGCACACCTACACCACTCAACCCGAGATTCTCGAATACCTTGAGGATGTCGTTTCCCGGTTCGACCTACGCCGGCACTTCCACTTCGGCACTGCCGTCGAATCTGCGGTGTATCTCGAAGACGAACAACTGTGGGAAGTCACCACCGACACAGGCGAGATCTACCGCGCTACCTACGTCGTCAATGCTGTCGGGCTCCTCTCCGCCATCAATCGACCGGATCTGCCCGGTCTCGAGACATTCGAAGGCGAGACCATCCACACCGCAGCGTGGCCCGAGGGCAAGGATCTCACCGGCCGCCGCGTCGGCGTGATCGGTACCGGATCTACTGGGCAACAGGTCATCACGGCCCTGGCGCCAACGGTCGAACACCTCACTGTATTCGTGCGAACTCCCCAGTACTCGGTGCCGGTCGGCAAGCGCGCGGTGACCGACGAGCAGATCGACGCAGTCAAAGCCGACTACGAGAACATCTGGACTCAGGTCAAAAGATCCTCGGTGGCATTCGGCTTCGAGGAATCTACTGTTCCGGCCATGAGCGTGTCCGCGGAAGAACGCCTCAGGGTCTACGAAGAGGCATGGGAGCAGGGCGGCGGTTTCCGATTCATGTTCGGA
The DNA here is from genome assembly GCF_049195265.1 of Rhodococcus sp. MALMAid1271. Classification (NCBI taxonomy): domain Bacteria; kingdom Bacillati; phylum Actinomycetota; class Actinomycetes; order Mycobacteriales; family Nocardiaceae; genus Rhodococcus; species Rhodococcus sp. MALMAid1271. The sequence continues at coordinate 11,424 of NZ_JBMIRQ010000028.1, forward strand.
ACCTTCGGTGACATCGCTACCGACGAAGAAGCCAACGAAACTGCAGCATCGTTCATTCGCTCGAAGATCACCGCCATGATCGAAGACCCGGAGACTGCCCGCAAACTGACGCCCACCGGACTATTCGCGAGACGACCGTTGTGCGACGACGGGTACTTCCAGGTCTTCAACCGCCCGAACGTCGAGGCGGTCGCCATCAAGGAAAACCCCATTCGTGAGATCACAGCCAAGGGCGTGGTGACCGAGGACGGCGTCCTGCACAAATTGGACGTCCTGGTCTTCGCCACCGGCTTCGACGCCGTCGACGGGAACTACCGCCGCATGACCATTTCCGGTCGCGGTGGCCTGAACATCAACGACCATTGGGACGGCCAACCCACCAGCTACCTGGGGATTGCCACCGCGAACTTCCCCAACTGGTTCATGGTGCTCGGCCCCAACGGACCGTTCACGAACCTTCCTCCAAGCATCGAAACTCAGGTCGAGTGGATCAGCGACACCATAGGTTACGTCGAGCGGACAGGTGTGCGGGCGATCGAACCCACACCGGAGGCGGAATCCGCATGGACCGCGACCTGCACGGACATCGCGAACATGACCGTCTTCACCAAGGTTGATTCATGGATCTTCGGGGCCAATGTTCCAGGAAAGAAGCCCAGCGTGCTGTTCTACCTTGGCGGGCTCGGCAACTACCGCGCCGTCCTGGCAGACGTCACCGAGGGGGGCTATCAGGGCTTTGCTCTGAAGACGGCCGACACCGTCGACGCCTGACTCCCGATCGATACGAAAACAGGAGACGACCATGGGTGTGTACACCACCATCGACCCTGCCAACGGTCAGGAATTCGCGCGGTATCCGGAAATATCGGACGACGAGTTGGACGTCCTCATCGGCAGCAGCGCAAACGCCTACAGGAGTTGGCGCGCAACAGATCTCGAACAAAGAAGCCTTGCGCTTGGCAGGGTCGCCGAACTCTATCGAGAACAATCCCACGAACTGGCCAAGCTGCTCACTTTGGAGATGGGCAAACCGATCGCACAAGCACAAGGCGAGGTGGAGCTGGTTGCCTCGATCTATCAGTATTACGCAGACCACGCCGCAGAATTCATGCAGGATGAGACCCTCGACATCGCCGGTAGCGGGACGGCGGTCGTGCGGACCGAGCCGATCGGACCGCTCGTCGGAGTCATGCCGTGGAACTACCCCTATTACCAGGTGGCACGCTTCGCTGCTCCCAACATCGCACTGGGCAACACGATCATCCTCAAACATGCGCGCAACTGCCCGCAGTCCGCCCTGGCCATCGAGCGAGTCTTCCTCGAAGCCGGGCTGCCGACCGACGTATATCGCAATGCCTTCGTCTCCTCAGCCCAGGTCGCTGCGGCTGTAGCGGATCAGCGAGTCCAAGGTGTGTCACTGACCGGATCGGAGAAGGCAGGGTCGGCCGTCGCTGAGGTAGCGGGCCGGCACCTGAAGAAATGCGTACTTGAACTGGGCGGTTCGGACCCCTTCATCGTATTGGAAGATGCCGACATAGACATCGCTGCTGCCGCCGCCGTCGTCGGTCGGCTCGGAAACGGCGGACAGGCGTGCACTGCGTCGAAGCGGTTTCTCGTCGACGACAGCGTGTACGACGAATTCGTAACGAAGTTCGTCGACGGGATGGCTGGCTGGCTACCCGACGACCCGACCAGCCCCGAGACAAAGCTCGGGCCACTCGCGTCGCACGCGGGAGTCGAGGAAGTCGACGAGCTTGTCCAGGACGCACTCTCCCGCGGGGCCGAGGCTCTCTTGGGTGGCAACCGACCGGAAGGGGTCGGCGCCTACTACCCGCCCACCGTGCTGGCTGGAGTTACACGCGAGATGCGTGCATTCCGCGAAGAGCTGTTCGGCCCGGTAGCGGTCCTCTACCGCACCCGGTCTCTAGATGAGGCGATCGACCTGGCCAACGACTCCCCGTTCGGCCTCTCATCCAGTGTGTTCACCTCGGATCCGGACAAGGCCGGCCGAGTGGCCGAGGAACTCGAAACCGGAATGGTCTGGATCAACGGCACCAGCAAGACGGCCCCGGACCTACCGTTCGGCGGTGTCAAGGGATCGGGGTTCGGTCGCGAGCTCGCCAAGTTCGGCTTGAACGAATTCGCCAACAAAAAGTTGGTGCGAAATCCGAAGGGAATGAAATGACCAAGCGTGTTGAAGGCAAAATTGCCGTCGTGACCGGTGGCGCCACAGGTATGGGGCGCGCGCACGCCCAGCTGTTAGCGGAAGAGGGTGCCGCCGTTGTCGTCACCGATATCGACGTCGAAGGCGGCAAGGAGACCGTCAAGCTGATCGAGAAGGACGGCGGTACTGCGTCTTTCGTGCAGCACGACGTCTCGAGTTCGGCAGGTTGGAAGGTTGTCGTCGACCATGCCGTCCAGTCCCACGGCCGCGTCGACATCCTGGTGAACAATGCGGGCATCCTCGCTTTCACGTCACTGCAGGACACGGAGGAAGACGTGTGGGACCGCATCTTCGCGGTCAATGCCAAGGGCACGTACCTGGGCTGCAAGACGATCATCCCTGCGATGAAGGAGTCGAAGGCGCCGTCGATCGTCAACATCTCGTCCATGTACGGGATCATCGGCGCCCCAAATGCAGCCGCCTACGAGGCATCGAAGGGTGCAGTGCGGACTCTGACGAAAGCCGCTGCAGTGGACCTGCAAGAGTTCGGGATTCGAGTGAACTCGGTGCACCCAGGAGTGATTGCGACGGCGATGACAAACGATATCCTGGCCGATCCCGAAGGGAAGAAGGCTCTCTTGGGCACCACCATCCTGGGTCGTGCGGCCCAGCCGGAGGAGGTATCCACGGTGGTACTGTTTCTTGCCTCGGATGAGTCCTCGTTCATGACCGGGTCCGAAGTCGTAGTCGACGGCGGCTACATCGCTCAATAGGGCAGCTTCAGCTTAATTCAGTGCACCGCGCCTCGGGTGGCATCAGCCGAGGCGCGGGGCACTGTAAGGACAAGCGGCCAGCCAACTACCAGTGCATCCTGCAACTCGAAACACACCACATACCAGGCAATTTCGACTTCGGCCACCGCACGATATCGACGGAAAGGCGATGCCCGTCCGGCTGTTGAAACACATGAGGGACCGCATGGTGCCGACGACCTGCTCACCTCATCCAGCCAGTCAAAAACGACCTGCCAAACCGCTGTAGTTCCTGCCGCCCCGCCGAGTGCAGTGGCGGGGGTGCGGACACGCGTCACACCCGTTACGCCCCAAGGAGAAACCAACCACGGGGACATGCCACTACCGCAGTTCAAGCCCAATATGCGGCCGTGCTCCAGCAGACCATCGACGGCCGCTGACTCAGGACCCCTCGCCCGACTCCGGCCCGCCGGCACCCTTAGCCTGAATCCACCGATAGAACTTCCATTGACCGGAGTGTCTAACTGAAGAAAGTGCCCCCTGAACTGGGATGATTTGAGTTCTCACGCAACAAATCCACCAGCTCAGGAAAGGCACTTCCAGTGAAAGTGTCCCACA
>NZ_JBMIRQ010000044.1:0-89085 GCF_049195265.1 Rhodococcus sp. MALMAid1271
ACCTATATGTACGCAAAAGGCGCACGACGACGGAGCCTTATACCGTGCGGGTGAGGCGGTCGGCGAGCAGCTTGGAGAACTTCGCGGGATCCTTCAGATCCGTTCCCTCGGCCAACAGCGCAGTCGCGTAGAGCAACTCGGCGGTTTCGGCGAGATGCGGATCATCGCTGCGATCCTCGCGAGCCTTCTTCAGGCCCGTCACCAGCTCGTGGGTGGGGTTGAGCTCGAGGATGCGCTTGGACGTCGGCACGAACTGGCCCGAGGCCTTGTACATCTTCTCGAGCTGCGGGGAGAAACTGAACTCGTCGCCGACGACGCAGGCCGGTGACGTCGTCAGGCGCGTCGACAGACGTACCTCCTTGACGTCCTCGCCGAGAGTCTCGGTCAGCCAGGTGAGCAGGTCGGCGAACTCCTTGTCCTGCTCCTCGCGCTTGGCCTCGGCCTCCTTCTTCTCTTCCTCGGTGTCGAGGTCCACCTCGCCCTTGGCGATGGACTGGAACGACTTGCCGTCGAAGTCGGTGACGTTGCCGACCCACACCTCGTCGACCGAGTCGGTCAGCAGCAGCACCTCGAGGCCACGAGCCTTGAACGCTTCCATGTGCGGCGAGCTCTCGATCTGCTGGCGGGATTCGCCCGTCATGTAGTAGATCTGCTGCTGTCCGTCCTTCATCCGGTCCACGTACTCGGCCAGAGTCGTCACGCCCTCCTCGGAGTGAGTGGACGCGAACGACGAGATGCCCAGCAGGGTTTCGCGATTGTCGGAGTCCGAGATCAAGCCCTCCTTGAGGACCGTGCCGAACTGCGACCACAGCGTCGTGTACTTGTCGGGCTGCTCGCTCTGCAGTTCCTTGACCGTGGAGAGCACCTTCTTGGTGAGGCGGCGACGGATCGCGCGGATCTGCCGGTCCTGCTGCAGGATCTCGCGAGAGACGTTGAGCGAGAGATCTGCTGCGTCCACGACACCCTTGATGAACCGCAGGTACTCGGGTAGCAGCTCCTGCGAATCGTCCATGATGAACACGCGTTTGACGTACAGGTGCACGCCCGCCTTGCTCTCCCGCATGAACAGGTCGAACGGTGCCTGCGACGGAATGAACAGCAGCGCTTGGTATTCGAACGTGCCCTCGGCCTTGAACGGGATGACCTCGAGCGGCTCGTCCCAGGCGTGGCTGACGTGCTTGTAGAACTCCTTGTACTCGTCCTCGGACACCTCGTCCTTGGAGCGGGTCCACAGCGCCTTCTGCGAGTTGATCGTCTCCGTCTCGATCGTGACGGTGTCCTCGCCGCCCTCCTCTTCGCTCTTGACTCGCTTCTCGACGTCGATGCGAATGGGCCAGGCGATGAAATCGGAGTACTTCTTGACCAGTTCCTTGATCTTGCGCTCGGACGCGTAATCGTGCAGGTGGTCTTCCTCGTCGGCGGGCTTGAGCGCCAGCGTCACCGAGGAGCCCTGCGGGGCGTCGTCGACATCGGTGATCTCGTAGGTGCCCTCACCGGTGGACTCCCACTTGGTGGCCGTGCTCTCGCCGGCCTTGCGGGTGAGCAGGGTGACCTTCTCGGCGACCATGAACGTGGAGTAGAAGCCGATTCCGAATTGGCCGATCAGTTCCTCGGATGCGGCCGCATCCTTGGCTTCCTTGAGCTTCTTGCGGACCTCGGCGGTGCCGGACTTGGCCAGTGTGCCGATCAGGTCGATGACCTCCGTACGCGACATGCCGATGCCGTTGTCGCGGATGGAGAGAGTGCGGGCCGCGGAGTCGATGTCGATCTCGATGTGCAGATCCGATACGTCGACGTCCAGGTCCTTGTTGCGGTACGACTCCAGGCGCAGCTTGTCCAGCGCGTCCGAGGAGTTCGAGATCAGTTCACGGAGAAAGCTGTCTTTGTTGGAGTAGATGGAGTGCACCATCAGATCCAGGAGCTGACGCGTCTCCGCCTGGAATTCGAGCTGTTCGGTACTCAATGTCTCCCCTTCTAGCTGCAAAACCGACGCGGATATTCTACGGCAAGGCTACGGGTGAGCTGCGAAGACGTCGGACCCGCCTACTGTGGTGGCCGTGACGAAGACGAAGTTGGTATTGGGTGCTGTCGCCGCCTCGAGCGGGGCTTGGTTGGCGCGTGCGATGTGGGGTCTGCCCTCGGCAATCGGTGCCCGGCGGGCACAGATAACCCCGTACGCGGCAGGCTCGCCGCGGTACCGCGACCGGCGATTCCACAATTCCGACCCCAGTTCCAGCTACCTGCCCGGTCGCGCGGACAAAGGGCACAAGAACATCGTCGTCTCGTTGTTCACCGAACGTGGCAGAGGCAGGCCGCAACGCCCGATCCCGCTCGCCCCGCAGATCGCGCCGGTGGATGCGGGCGAGCTGGCGGTCACGTGGTACGGCCATTCCAGCGTGCTCGTCGAGGTCGACGGCTACCGCATCCTCGCCGATCCGGTGTGGAGCAATCGTGTCTCGCCCTCTTCGGTGGTGGGGCCTGCGCGTCTGCATCCGACGCCGGTCGAGTTGACCGATCTGCCGAGGATCGACGCCATCGTCGTCTCGCACGACCATTACGACCACCTCGACAAGGCGACGGTGCAGCAGCTGACGCGGACACAGTCGGCCCCCTTCGTGGTTCCGTTGGGGATCGGCGCACACCTGCGCAAGTGGCGGGTGCCCGAGGAGCGCATCATCGAACTGGACTGGGACGAGCAGACGGTGATCGGCGGTCTCACCCTCACGTGCACCGAGGCTCGGCACTTCTCCGGCCGCGGTCTGACCCGCGACTCGACGCAGTGGGCGTCCTGGGCGTTCGCGGGCCCCACCAGGCGCGTCTTCTTCGGTGGCGACTCCGGGTACACACCGAAGTTCGCCGAGATCGGCCGCAACTACGGACCGTTCGACATGACCCTCCTCCCCGTCGGGGCGTACGACCCCCGGTGGCCGGATGTCCACATGAACCCCGAGGAAGCGGTCACCGCGCACGTCGATCTGACGGCGTCGGGCATTTTCGTTCCTATTCACTGGGCCACGTTCAACCTGGCTTTCCACCCGTGGTCCGAGCCGATCGTGCGGTTGCACGAGGCAGCTCAGGACGTCGGGGTCCAGGTGGCAGTGCCGATGCCTGGACAGCGTATGGACGGCACACGAACCGTGACCGACGATCGTTGGTGGGCGCGGCTGGGCTGACCGAACCGGGATTAAGCTGCACTCATGTCTATCGACGCCGATGCGCTGCGTGACTCCGGTCTGACCGAGGCGGAAGTCGCCAGGCTCACCGCCGAGGGGAAGTCGAACGACGTTCCGGCCCGTGCGTCTCGGTCGGTTCGCGATATCGTCCGCGGCAACGTGTTCACGCGGATCAACGCGATCCTGGGTGTGCTGTTGATCATCGTGCTCTCGACGGGCTCGGTGATCGACGGCATGTTCGGACTGCTGATCATCGCGAACAGCGGCATCGGAATCATCCAGGAAGTTCGAGCGAAGCGGACGCTGGATCGCTTGGCCATCGTCGGCCAGAACAAGCCTCAGGTGCGACGCGACGGCGTCTCGAAGCAGGTGGCTCCCGACGAGGTGGTCCTGGGCGACATCGTCGAGTTGGGCCCGGGCGACCAGATCGTCGTCGACGGTGAGGTGATCGAGACCGAAAGCCTCGAGATCGACGAGTCCTTGCTCACCGGTGAAGCCGATGCCGTGCACAAAACGGAAGCGGCACAGGTCCTTTCGGGTAGCTTCGTCGTGGCGGGCAGTGGGGCGTACCGCGCGACGAAGGTCGGCCGTGACGCCTACGCCGCCAAGCTCGCCGAGGAAGCCAGCAAGTTCACCCTGGTCAAGTCCGAACTGCGAAGCGGCATCGACAAGATCCTGAAGTTCATCACGTACCTGATGATCCCGGCCGGTGTGCTCATCATCTACAACCAATTGTTCTCCAGCGGCCAGGCGCTACGACCGGCCCTCAACGGCATGGTCGCCGCTCTGGTGCCGATGGTCCCCGAAGGTCTGGTGCTGATGACCTCGATCGCCTTCGCGGTCGGCGTGATCAGGCTCGGTCAACGGCAGTGTCTGGTGCAGGAATTGCCCGCGATCGAGGGCCTCGCCCGCGTGGACGTGGTCTGCGCAGACAAAACCGGCACCCTCACCGAGAACGGGATGCGGTTGCACGAGGTGGTGTTGCTCGACGACGCCGATTCCGATTCCGTCACAGCCGCTCTCGCATCGCTGGCGCATGACGATCCGCGGCCGAACGCGAGTGTGCAGGCCGTCGCCGAGGCCTACCCGGATGCGCCGGGGTGGACGCAGAGTGCCGTTGCCCCGTTCTCGTCGGCCAAGAAATGGAGCGGCTCGTCCTACGGCGAGCACGGAAACTGGGTGCTCGGTGCCCCGGACGTGCTGCTCGATCCCCAGTCGCACGCGGCGCGAGAGGCCGAAGAAGTCGGATCGAGGGGTCTGCGAGTGCTGCTGCTCGCCGGCTCCGATCGTGCCGTCGACGACATCGACGCACCGGGCACCGTCACCCCACGGGCACTGGTGATCCTCGAGCAGAAGGTGCGCCAGGACGCGCGAGAGACGCTGGAGTACTTCGCCAGTCAGCACGTGGAGGTCAAGGTGATCTCCGGGGACAATGCCGTCTCGGTCGGCGCGGTCGCAGGGTCTCTCGGCCTGCCGGGCGGCGACTCCCCGGTCGACGCACGAGAGCTGCCGGAGGAATCCGAACAACTCGCCGATGCCGTGGCGAACTCCACCACGTTCGGCCGGGTCCGGCCCGATCAGAAGCGAACGATGGTGGGCGCATTGCAATCTCGCGGCCACACGGTCGCGATGACCGGTGACGGTGTCAACGACGTCCTGGCTCTCAAGGACGCAGACATCGGCGTCGCGATGGGATCGGGAAGTGCTGCCACCCGTGCCGTCGCGCAGATCGTGTTGTTGGACAACAAATTCGCAACGCTGCCCTATGTCGTGGGGGAGGGGCGACGCGTCATCGGCAACATCGAACGCGTCTCGAATCTGTTCCTCACCAAGACCGTCTACTCGGTGCTGCTCGCGTTCCTCATCGGGCTCACCGGAGTGCTCTCGCAGATCTTCCACTTCGAGCCGATTCCGTATCCGTTTCTGCCGCGGCACGTGACGATAGCCGCGTGGTTCACCATCGGTATCCCGGCGTTCGTGCTCTCGCTCGCGCCCAACAACGAGCGGGCCCGTAGCGGTTTCGTCTCGCGGGTGATGCGGCTGGCCGTCCCGTCCGGATTGATCGTCGGATCGTGTACTTTCGTGTCCTATTTGCTGGCCTACGCCGGGCCGAACGCCACCGAGGTCCAGGTGACCCAGGCCAGTACGACCGCGTTGATCACCCTGATCATGATCGCCCTGTGGGTGTTGGCCGTCGTCGCGCGGCCCTACAACTGGTGGAAGGTGCTGCTGCTCGCCGGATCGGTCGGTGGCTACTTGGTGCTGTTCGCAATTCCGTTCTGCCGCACCTTCTTCAAGCTCGACCCTTCCAACGTCGGAGCCACCACCAGTGCGCTGATCATCGGCGGGATCGGTATCGCGCTGGTCGAGGTGGTCAACAGGGTGGGAACGGCGCTGCGTAATCGGCAGGGTAATACGTAGGATGCAGGTGTTCCGAACGATCTGATGAACAAGGAGTGGGTCATGGGCTTCGCAGACAACTTGAAGGGTCTCGTCGACAAGGGCAAGGACCTCGCAGCCGAGAACTCGGACAAGATCGACGACGTCGTGGACAAGGCGGGGGACTTCATCGACAGCAAGACCGACGGTAAGTACGCCGACAAGGTCGACAAGGTCCAGGAAGCAGCCAAGAAGGCGATTCCGGACAAGTAGGACCTATCCGGTGGTTCGGTGCCGTCGGTCGCGCTCGAGGGTGCGGCTGACGGCACAATCGTCGGTGTGGACGGACCGATACTTCTTCTCGTAGTCATTTTCGCGATCGCGGTCGCCGGATTTGCCAAGCGACTGGACCTGCAGGTCCCGCTGGTGTTGGTGACCGTCGGGTCCATCGCATCGTTCGTTCCAGGTGTTCCGCATGTCAGCCTCTCACCCCAGCTGATCCTCGGGGTTGTGCTTCCGCCGCTGCTGTATTCCGCGGCGCTGGATTTCTCGTTCGTCACCTTCCGGCGAAATCTCGGCCCCATTCTTCGGCTCGGCCTGGTCATGGTGATCGTGACGACGTTCGTCGTCGGCTGGTTCGCGAATCTGTTGATCCCGGAAGTGACGCTGGGCGCGGCGCTGGTGCTCGGCGCTGTCGTTGCCCCACCCGACGCGGTGTCCGCGATCTCCGTCGGCCGCAAGCTGGGCCTGCCGGCGCGGATGATGGCCATTCTCACCGGGGAGAGCCTGGTGAACGACGCGGCGGCGCTGACCCTGTTCACCCTGGCGGTCGCGTCGGTGACGGGCAGTCGAATCGAACTGGGCTCGCCGTTGCTGTTCTTCGCCTACGAGATCATCGGCGGTGTGCTGGTCGGGTTGGCCCTGTCTCGCATCGTGCGTTTCGTCCGTACGCGCATTGCCGATTCTGCGCTCGAGACCGTGCTCGGCCTGGTGTTGCCGTTCACCGCATATCTGGCAGCCGAGGAACTGCACGCCTCGGGCGTCCTCGCCGTCGTCACGGCAGGTTTCGTGTTGGGCCGCGTCACGGCCGATGTCTCGGTTGCCACGAGGGTCCAGGAACGGCAGGTGTGGCCGACACTGGATCTTCTTCTGGAAGCATTCGTCTTCGCGTACATGGGTCTGCAACTCAAATTCGTGGTCCAAGAAGTGCAACGTGAGGGGTTGCCGGTCCACCACGTGTTCGCGTACGCGCTGCTGGTGCTCCTGGTGGTCATGGCGGTTCGTCCGGCCTGGATCTTCGCCAATTCCGGACGGAGCCTGGTGTTCAGGCGGCTGTTTCGGCGGCGCGAACCCAGCGAGCCCGGGCTGACCTGGCAACAGAACCTGGTGCTTTCCTGGGCCGGGATGCGTGGCGTGGTCACCCTCGCCGCGGCCGCCGGTGTGCCGCTGACCACGGTGGTGGGTGACGAGTTTCCCGGCCGCGCGGTGATTCAGGCGGTCGCCTTCGTCGTCGCGGTCGGCACGTTGCTGCTGCAGGGGCTGACCCTTCCGATGTTGATTCGAAGGATGGATGTCGCCGATCCACTCGAGCAGCAGCGCAACGACAATCAGCGGTTGCTCTCCCAGGCCATCGCGCGCACGGCGGCTGAGGACTATCTGAAGCGAGCGGCGGAACAGGGGATCGCCGGCGTGGACCGGGAACGGGTCGGTGAAGTGATCGAGCGGGTGCGCCGGTCGGTGCTTGCCCGGTTGGACGCCGAGGAGACCGAGGATCGGGAGAAGCGAATCGCCGCGGCAGGTGCGATGTTCGATTCGTTGCGCCACAACGTCCTGGTCGCGCAGCGGGCAGCGCTCATTGCCGCCCGTGACTCGGGGGAGTTGGACGACGAAGCGTTACGAGCAGTGTTGAATGGCTTGGACGTGGAGGAGATTGCGGCGGAGGCTCGCATCGAACGACGCTCGATCTAGCCGACGCTCGATCCAGCCGACGCACGATCTGGACGATGACCGATGCGACGAACAACGTAGGAGCGCAGAGACTGTGAGGTCGACCGGACCGGTGGCCGCCGCGGCACTGGTGTTCGCCCTTGCTGCGTGCAGTGCGCCCGTCGCTGCGCCCACACCGCCGCCCCCGACTCCGCTGACGGCACCCGAGGGCTCCGAACGCGGCGAGATCGTCTCGTCCATGCTGCTCGGTCAGGTCGATATCGGTGTCGCGTACCTCGGCGGCACGGCCACGAAGATCGTCTATCGCACCACCGACGGAGTGACCGGCGGGAGCACGCAGACATCGGGAACAGTGTTCGTGCCCAAGGGATCTGCGCCCCCTGGCGGTTGGCCGATCGTCTCGGTCGGGCACGGCACCACCGGAGTCACCGACGAATGCGCGCCCTCGCTCTACCCGAACCTGTTGGGCAGCATCGGATTGGTCACGCCGTTCCTCGAGCGCGGCACCGTGGTGGTGGTCACCGATTATCAGGGGCTCGGCACGCCGGGTGACCCGGCCTATCTCGACCCCGACGCGGCGGCCTACGACATCATCGACGCGGTGCGGGCGGCCCGCAACGTAGTGCCCGAGGTCGGCACCAGGTGGGGCGCCGTGGGTACCTCGCAAGGTGGGCAGGCGGTATGGGCGGCCGCCGAGAGAAATGCCGACTACGGCGACGGCCTACAGATGGTGGGTGCCGCGGCGCTCTCGCCCACCGCCGATCTGACCCGATTCTTCGCCCCGGAGACCGAACAGACCCTGTCGCGTCAGCTGCTGGTGCCGTATCTGTTCGAGGGGTTGCACGTCGCCGATCCGAGCGCCGAACGCTCGGAGTACATCCGCGGCACCTTCGCCGACAATGTGACCGCACTGACGGCCTGCAGCGACCTGCTCGGCTTCCGGAAGGCCGACGCCGGAGCCGTCATCGACCCCGCCGACGCTGTTCCGGCCACCGAGCAGGCAGCAGATCGGATGACGAACTGGCTCGAATCGGTGGCGCTGCCGAGATCGCGTACCGCGGTGCCGCTACTGGTCCTGGTCGGCGAGCGCGACGATCTGATCGACCCGAGTTGGACGCGTTCGGCGGTTGCGAAAGCCTGCGACCTGGGCCAGGACGTGGAGCTTCGATCCGAAGCGCAGCAGGGCCACGCCGAGCTGGCCGCCAACAGTATCGGCGTCGACTGGCTCGTCGACCGGTTCTTGAACGTGCCGCCGTCGAGTACGTGCCCACGATGACCGGAGCCCTGGCCGTGCTCGCGGTGATGGTGGCAGCGATCGTCACGGTGATCGCCGTCATCAGCCTGCGCGGACGGCGTGATCTGACCACACCGGCCGAACGGGCCGTACACGCCACCCTGCACACCGCCTCGTTGGCGGCCAAGCCGCTGCGCGACGGACTCGATGCCCGCTCGGCCGCAGCCGCCGCCCCGCACCTCCGGTTGCTCACCGGAGCCGACGCGTTGGGCATCGGCGATCCCGACGGCTCCCTGCTGGCCTGGGACGGACCGTGGGACGAGCTGACCCCGGCGTTCGTCGAAGCAGCCAAACGAGCCGTCGACGGACAGCGCCGCGTCCTGGTGCGCCTACCACTCGGTTCGATTCACCCCGTCAAGGCTCTGGTGGTGCAGCCCATGCTGGTGGACGATTCTCCGGTCGTCGGGGTGCTGGGAGCGGCCCTGATCGAGGAGCCGGGTCCGGGCATGCTCGGCGCGATCACCGAGGTCGCGCGGTACGCCTGCGGGCAGATAGAGCTCGCCGAGCTCGACGCGTCGAGAGCTCGACTGGACCGAGCCGAGGTGCGGGCGCTCCGCGCGCAGATCAGTCCGCATTTCATCTACAACGCACTGAGCACCATCGCGTCGTTCGTGAGAACCGATCCGGATCAGGCACGCGAGTTGGTGCTCGAGTTCGCCGACTTCACCCGATACTCGTTCCGCAACGCTGGCGAATTCACGGTGCTCGCCGACGAACTGCGCAATATCGATCGGTATCTCACACTCGAACGGGCCCGCTTCGGTGATTCTCTGCAGGTCTCGTTGCAGGTTGCGCCCGAGGTGTTGGGTGTTGCTCTGCCGTTTCTCGCGCTGCAGCCGCTCGTCGAAAACGCCGTCCGGCACGGGCTGTCCCGCAAGGCCGACGGCGGCCGAGTGACGATCATCGCCGCCGACGAGGGAACCGACGCCGTCATCAGCGTCGAGGACGACGGGGTGGGAATGGACCCCGATTTGTTGCGTTCGGGCAGTTTGCACACCGAGGAGGCCGCCCACGTCGGATTGGCGAACGTGGACGATCGGCTGCGGGCAGCCTTCGGAAACGACTACGGTCTCGTCGTGGACACTGCACCGGGCGCAGGCACCAAGGTGAGCATGCGGGTGCCCAAATTCAGGCCGGGGGTGCGCGCATGACTCAGGCCGCCAACACCAACCCCGGCCGCGGGTTGACCGTCCTCGCCGTCGACGACGAGCGTCCGGCACTGGACGAACTCGCCTTCCTGCTCCGCAGGCAGGACGCCGTCGCCGCGGTGTTCACCGCGCAGGACGCCACCACTGCCCTGCGGCAGATTCAGAACACCGTCGGTCCCGGGCAACCCGTCGTCGACGCGGTGTTCCTCGATATCAACATGCCCGGCCTCGACGGCCTCGAACTGGCGGGCATCCTGTCGGCGTTCGCGCGGCCACCGGCCGTCGTGTTCGTCACCGCCCATGATGATCGGGCTCTCGCGGCGTTCGATCTCGGCGCGGTCGACTATCTGCTCAAGCCACTGCGCGAGGACCGACTGGCCGAGGCCGTTCGTCGGGTACTGCTCGCGCGTCGTAGACCCGCCGAGTCCGCTGACACCGCGGCCGATGAGGTCATCCCCGTCGAACTCGGTGGAACCACCACCTTGGTGCACCGGTCGTCGGTCGCGTGGGTGGAGGCGGACGGCGATTACGCCAGACTGCACACCGGTACCGGCTCGCACCTGGTACGCATCCCGATATCGACCCTCGAAAGTCGCTGGGTCGATGCAGGATTCCTGCGGGTGCACCGTTCCTACCTGGTCTCGCTGCGGCTGGTGACGGGAATCCGAAGTGTCGGTTCGGGTCTGGTGGTGTGCCTGCGCGGAACCGGAGATCTGGCCGCCTGCGAACTGCCGGTCAGTCGCAGGCATGCACGCGAACTCAAGGACAGACTGGTCCGCGGGCCCTTGCAGTCGTGGTCGTCCCGATGACGCGGGTGCGGCGATGAGTCAACCGAACCGTGAGCGGGTGGTGCTCTCGCAGCGTCGAGGTGCCCGGATGGTGCGCACCCGCGTCGAAGTACAGGAGCAGACCGAGGTCGGTGACGCCTTGGTCCGCAGTCTGGTCAGGGCGCAACTGTTGCTGTCGGTGCGCCTGGCGGTGATGACACTGTCGATTCTGTTCGCCATCCCGTTGCTGGGCATGCTGCTCGCGCGAATCGGCCAGGTGGCACCGTTCGGTATCGGCTTGCCGTGGTTGGTGTTGGGGGTGGCGATCTATCCGCTGCTGTTCGGGGTCGGCTGGGCTTACGTGCGCCGGGCCGAGCGCAACGAGACCGAGTTCGTCGGGCTGGTCGAGGACTAGAGGTAGGTGAACGGATCCATTCCCGTTGCGACGGTGATCGCGCTGCTTCTGGCAGCGCTGGCCACCGTGGGCATCGGCATCTACGGGGTACGGCTGGCGCGCACCACCTCGGACTTCCTTGTCGCCTCGCGGAGCGTGGGTCCGCGCTGGAACGCTGCCGCCATCAGTGGTGAGTATCTCTCTGCTGCATCGTTTCTCGGCGTTGCCGGGCTCATCGCGAAGTACGGCGCCGATGCACTGTGGTACCCGGTCGGCTTCACGGCGGGCTACCTGGGTCTGCTGCTGTTCGTCGCCGCTCCACTGCGCCGCAGCGGCGCGTACACCGTTCCGGATTTCGTCGAATTCCGACTCGGCGCACCGTGGTTGCGCACCGTTGCGATGCTGGCCGTCGTCGTCATCTGCGGGCTGTACCTGGTGCCCCAGTTTCAGGGTGCCGGCCTGACTCTGAACATTCTGCTGGGGGTGCCCGGATGGGTCGGTGCCCTGGCCGTCGGGCTTATCGTCATCGCGAACGTCGTCGGCGGCGGGATGCGCTCGATCACCTTCGTGCAGGCATTCCAGTACTGGCTCAAACTCACCGCGATCGCCATCCCCGCACTGGTCCTGGCCGTGCACTTCTTTTCCGACGACCGCATCGTCGGCAGCCCGGCACCGCCGACCGTGACCGAACAGACCGTCGTCGACATCACCACCGATGTTCTGGTGCAGGTGGATTCCCCGATCGTCGTCACCGTGGCAGGCACCCTCGACCGCGAGAATGTCGAGGGACGGGTTCGGCTCGACGCGGGCCAGCATCAGCTGGGCTCGGGCACTGCGCTCACCCTCGACGCCGGATCTCCCGTGCCTGTCGTCGCGGGGGCGCCGACGACCGACCGGGCCTGGGCGATGCCCGGCGGGGGCCTGGGCGGAGCGCATCCGCTGTACCAGGTGTACTCACTGATTCTGGCCACGTTCCTCGGAACCCTCGGCCTCCCGCACGTGTTGGTGCGGTTCTACACCAACCCCGACGGTCGAGCGGCACGGCTGACCTCACTGACCGTCCTGGCGCTGCTCGGAATGTTCTACCTGTTCCCGACGGTGTTGGGAGTGTTCGCCCGGCTGTACGTACCGCAACTGCTGATCACCGGGGCATCGGACGCGGCTGTCCTGCTGCTGCCCGGTTCCGTGCTGTCCGGGATTCCGGGGCAGTTGCTCGCCGCGCTCGTCGCCGCGGGTGCCATCGCGGCCTTCCTGTCCACCTCGTCGGGGCTGTTGGTGAGCATCGCAGGTGTACTGAGCACCGATGTCCTGTCGGGTCGGGTCCGAGACTTCCGCATCGCCGCGACACTCGCTGGTGCAGTACCGCTGGCGCTGTCGATCGGCGTGGTCTCGCTCGATCTCTCGCGTACCGTCGGACTCGTCTTCGCGGTCGCCGCATCCACCCTCTGCCCGTTGCTCGTACTGGGAATCTGGTGGCGCGGACTCACCGCAGCGGGGGCAGCGACAGGACTGCTTCTCGGCGGCGGCATCGCACTGGTGGCCGCATCGATCTCCGTCGTCACCCCCATCTCCGAGGCCGTTCTCGGTGGTTGGGCGTCGGCGATCCTCGGCTATCCCGCTGCAGTGAGCGTTCCCGTCGCCTTCATCTCGATGCTCGTGGTCAGCCTGGCCACTCGAAAGTCGGTGCCGCCGGACATCTCCCGGATCTTCGCGAGACTGCACCTACCCGAGGGGCTCGACATGGGGCGTGACCGCGAGCGCGAACTCTGAAAACGCCCGTCTCCCCGCTCGGCTGCCACTTTCGACCGCTCGTCGCACACACCCGCAGCCCGCCGTGTGATCGAGGCCACCTCCTGATTTTGTGACCTGACTCTCATTAGTGTTCCGACACAGCCACAGCTCACATCTACTTCAGGAGTTCAAGGTGACCGCACCGGAAACCAATTCGCCACCGGACGCGCAAGCGTTCGTCGACATGCAGGCCAGTCCGGAGTTCCAGGAACTCCGCCGTCGCCTGCGTAGCTTCGTGTTCCCGATGGCCGGGTTCTTCCTGGTCTGGTACGTCCTCTACGTGCTGCTGAGCACCTACGCCGTCGACTTCATGTCGACCAAGGTGTGGGGCAACATCAACGTCGGTCTGCTGCTCGGCCTCGGCCAGTTCGTCACCACGTTCGCCATCACCGGCATCTACGTGAAGTTCGCCAACCGTGAACTCGATCCTCGCGCTGCAGCTCTGCGCGCCGAGATGGAAACCTCCCAGGGAGCGAAGAACTCATGATCGGTCATTCCGCAGGCTCCACTCCTGCCGTGAACGTACTAGCCCAGGCCGCCGAGACCACCGTCGGTGAACCCCTCGTCAACATCGCGATCTTCAGTGCATTCGTTCTCATCACGATGACCGTCGTCATCCGCGCATCGAAGAAGAACTCGACCTCCGCGGAATTCTTCACCGCGGGCGGCGGCTTCTCCGGACCGCAGAACGGTGTCGCCATCGCGGGCGACTACCTCTCGGCGGCAAGCTTTCTCGGTATCGCAGGTGCCATCGCCGTCTACGGTTACGACGGCTTCCTGTACTCCATCGGCTTCCTCGTCGCCTGGCTGGTCGCGCTACTCCTCGTCGCCGAATTGCTCAGGAACACCGGCAAATTCACGATGGCGGACGTGCTGAGCTTCCGGCTCAAGCAGGGCCCGGTTCGCACCGCAGCGGCACTGTCGACGCTGACGGTCTCACTGTTCTACCTGCTCGCGCAGATGGCGGGCGCAGGCGGACTCGTCGCTCTGCTGCTCGACATCTCCGACCGCACCGGACAATCCATCGTCATCGCCGTCGTCGGCGTGCTGATGATCGCCTACGTTCTCATCGGCGGCATGAAGGGCACCACCTGGGTACAGATCATCAAGGCCGTGCTGCTCATCACCGGCGCAGCATTCATGACCGTCCTCGTGCTCGCCAAGTTCGGCCTGAACTTCTCCGAGCTCCTCGGCAGCGCGCAGACCATGGTGGCCGGATCGGCGAACGAGGCCGTGGCAGCGCGTGACGTGATCGAGCCCGGGGCTCAGTACGGCGGCAGTGCCACCTCGAAGATCAACTTCCTCTCGCTCGGTATCGCCCTCGTGCTCGGCACCGCGGGTCTGCCGCACGTGCTGATGCGCTTCTACACGGTGCCCACCGCCAAGGAAGCTCGCCGCAGCGTCGTATGGGCCATCGCGCTCATCGGTGCCTTCTACCTGTTCACCCTCGTTCTCGGCTACGGAGCCGCAGCGATCGTCGGACCCGACCGCATCCTGGCCTCGGCCGGTGGTCAGAACTCCGCTGCTCCGCTGTTGGCCTTCGAACTCGGCGGCGTGATCCTGCTCGGCATCATCTCTGCGGTCGCCTTCGCGACGATCCTCGCCGTGGTCGCCGGACTGACGATCACCGCCTCGGCCTCGTTCGCCCACGACATCTACGGCAGCGTCATCAAGAAGGGCAAGGTCGACGACGTCAAGCAGGTCAAGGTTTCCCGCATCACCGCCGTCGTCATCGGTCTTCTCGCCATCGGTCTCGGCATTCTCGCCAACGGCCAGAACATCGCCTTCCTGGTGGCACTCGCGTTCGCCGTCGCGGCGGCCGCGAACCTTCCGACCATCCTCTACTCGCTGTTCTGGCGTCGCTTCACCACCACCGGTGCGCTGTTCAGCATGTACGGCGGTCTGATCTCCACCATCGTGTTGATCGTCTTCTCCCCGGCCGTCTCCGGATCGCCGACGTCGATGATCCCCGGATCGGATTTCGCCTGGTTCCCCCTGTCCAACCCCGGCATCGTCTCGATCCCGTTGGCATTCGTCCTCGGCATCGTCGGAACGCTGATCTCGAAGGACACCGAGAGCAAGGACAAGCAGGCAGAGATGGAGGTTCGCTCCCTCACCGGCATCGGCGCGGAGAAGGCCAGCGCGCACTAGTCGTACGGAGAGTCCACCGAAAATGTCCGTGTGAGCAAGGCCTCACACGGACATTTTTCGTTCAGCGGTTACCATCCCTGCTGTGGCCAAGCTGAAGGTTTCCCTCGACGTCCCACTGACCCCCGAGCAGACATGGGAGCATGCGTCCGATCTGTCCGGATACGATCGCTGGCTCTCCATTCACGAAGCGTGGCGAGGCGAGCTGCCCGAGCAACTGGCCGTCGGCACCACTCTGGACTCCGTCGCCAGCGTGAAGGGCATGCGCAACCGGGTGTCGTGGAAGATCGAATCCTACGATCCGCCCAAGAAACTCGAGCTCAAGGGCAACGGCAAGGGCGGCGTCAAGATCGGCCTGAACATGTCGGTGAAAGCCAAGGGCGACGGCTCCGAGATCACCATCGACGTCAATCTCGGCGGGGCACCGCTGTTCGGCCCGATCGGGTCCGGCGTCGCGCGAGCGCTCAAAGGCGACATCGAGAACTCCCTGAAGACGTTCGTGAAGATTTACGCCTGAAGTAGTATCTGGCGAACCGAACGGCGGGGCGGAGATGCGTTCCTCTCCGCTCGCTACGGAGAGGTCCAGTCATGCCCGGTAGACACAGTGTCCCGTCGTCCGCGACGAGTCGCAGCAGGGTCGCCAAGTACGGCGTCGTAGCCGTTGCCCTGCTCCTCGTCGTCGGAGGCGGCGTGGTGGTAGCCCAGAAGGCATTCGGGTCCGAGTGCGGCGACCCTGCGTCCTACTCCCTGGCCGCGGATCCCTCGATTGCGCCGGTACTGGAGAAGATCATCGACGATACGTCGGTCGAGGATCTGGGGTGCGCCCAGATCGAGGTGACCGCGAGTCAGTCGGGTCAGGTGTCCAACGCTGTCGCCAAGGGTGCCGACGTGCCCTCACTCTGGATTCCGGATTCGTCGTTGTGGATCGGCAAGACCGTGCGCTCCACCGCGTCACTGATCGACCTGGCCAGTCAGTCGGTGGCCAGTACCCCGGCGGTGCTGGCTGCACGCAAGGACGAGGTGCCGTTCTTCGACACCTGGCTCACCGCCTTGAAACTCGAAAGCCTGCGTATCGGTAACCCGTTGACAAATACCATGTCCGATGCCGCGATCCTGGGTGCGGTGGCGGAGGCCGGGACCGACGCCACTGCGCTCGATTCCGTGTCGACGGCGCTGGTCCCCATCGCTCAGGCCCAGGCCGCCAACCGCGGTGAAGCCGACGCGACGACACGCCTGGACGATCTGGTCGCCGACGGCGGCGTTGCCGTGGTGTCCGAGCAGACCTTCCTGCAGTACCAACTGGACACCGGCGCCGAGCTGGGTGCGACGGTGCCGCCGACCGGCAGTATCTTCCTGAATTTTCCGATGGCGGTGACCGAGCCCGCAGGCCAAAAGCACGAGGACGCGAAGTCCGTCGGCGCGGCTCTGGCCGCGGCGATCGCATCCGAGCCCGGGCAGCAGGCCTTGTCCGAGGCGGGCTTTCGAGCTGCCGACGGCGCCCCCCTCGACTCCGATCGAGGAATCGGTGACGTGACGGCGCTGACGGTTGCCGATCAGCAGGCTGCCGAATCGACGCTGCGGGAGTATCAGGTCCTGGCGCTGCCCTCGCGAACGTTGGTGATGGAGGATGTGTCCGGATCGATGAACTACAGCGCGGGTGCGAACACGCGCATCGCCCTGACGGTGCAGGCCAGCGAGACCGGTAACCGCTTGTTCCCCGACAACGCGTCGATGGGACTGTGGGCCTTCTCCATCGGGCTCGGGGGTGGCGACAAGGACTATCGAGAACTGGTACCGATCCGGCGGATGGACGACAAGGTCGGCGACACGACTCAGCGCGAGGTGCTGTTGCAGCAGATCCGAACCATGCCGTCGCTGGTCGGCGGCGGTACCGGGCTCTACGACACCACGCTGGCGGCCTTTCGGACAGTGCAGCAGGGCTACGATCCGGATGCGGTCAACAGCGTCATCATCCTCACCGACGGTGCCAACGAGGACCCGAACAGTGTCTCGCTCGAGGAACTGCTGTCCACACTGCGGGCCGAGCAGGACCCGTCTCGCCCCGTCATCATCGTCACCATCGGTATCACCGACGATGCCGACGCCGGTGTGCTGCAGCAGATATCGGCCGCGACGGGCGGTTCCAGCTTCGTTGCCCGAAATCCCGCCGAGATTCCGAACGTATTCGTCAATGCCCTCAGGAGCCGGTCGGGTCGCTGAGTGGTTACTATGCTGTGGATCACGTGCCGGTCGTCATCCTGACAGCGCGTGCGGTTGCACTCGTCCTGCGAGTGTGAGGGGAACCGAGGAAGGGGGGAACGATGTCGGGTCGTCACAGCGGTGAAGCGCGCCCGTTCGGCTCGCCTGTGACCTGGGCGGTGGTGGCCCTGGTGGCCGTCGTCGTCGTGGCCGGCGGCTGGTTCGGAGTTCAGGCCGTACGCGCATCCGGGGCCGACTCCTGCGATTCTCTGGACACCGTCTCGCTCGCTGTGGACACCTCCATCGCGGAACCGGTCGAGCAGATTCTGTCGCAGGCAGGCGAGGTGGACCGTGGCTGCGTGAACTTCGACGTACGCCCCGAGCGCCCTACCGACACCGCCACCGAGATCGCAGGCACCGAGAATCGACCGGACCTGTGGATTCCGGATTCGACGCTGTGGCTGCTCAAGACTCTCCGCTCGACCGGTGCCCTGCCCGAGCTGGCCAAGACATCGGTGGCGAACACGCTGCCGGTCCTGGTCTCGAAGTCCGATGCGGTGCCGGTGACCGATACCTGGCTCAGTGTGTTGCAGATTCCCGGGCAACGCATCGGTGACCCACTCACCAGCAGCGCCTCCAATGCCGCGATCCTCGGTGCGCTCGCCGAATCGGAGGTTGCGATCTCGGACGCGAAGGCCGTCTCCGCCGCTCTGGTGCCGATGGCCCAGGACTTCGGACGGATTGCCGACACTCCTCACGACACACCGGACCTCGTGGCCGAGGTCGATGCCGACGGCGGAACCAGCGTGGCCACCGAGCAGGCCTTTCTCGCATACGAGGCGGAGAACCCGAGCGCGACACTGACCGAGACGGTGCCGCCGACCGGCAGCTACTTCCTCAATTACCCGTTGGCGGTGACGGCACCGGCCGGGCCCGAGTACGACCGAGTCAAGGAGGCCGGAGCTGCTCTGGCCTCGGTCTTGGCCACCACGGCTGCCTCGGACACTCTCGTCGCGGCCGGCTTCAGAACCTCGAGCGGCACCCCGCTGCCCGACGGCAGAGGTGTCGGGTCCGTGGCATCGCTGGAGATCAAGAACCCGCTGTCCATCGAAACGACGCTGAGGGACTGGGCCGTCCTCGCACTGCCCTTGCGCACCATCGTCGTCGAGGACGTGTCGGGTTCGATGGCTGCGAAATCGGGTGACTCGACTCGCATCGCGCTCACCGTCGATGCGTCGGTCGGTGCCAACGACATCTTCAGCGACCAGACCCAGATGGGGTTGTGGGCCTTCTCCATCGGGCTGGGTGGCGGAAA
Source organism: Rhodococcus sp. MALMAid1271 (assembly GCF_049195265.1). NCBI lineage: Bacteria > Bacillati > Actinomycetota > Actinomycetes > Mycobacteriales > Nocardiaceae > Rhodococcus > Rhodococcus sp. MALMAid1271. Next base: position 18,556 of record NZ_JBMIRQ010000044.1, read on the forward strand.
ACAGGACTACCGAGAACTCGTTCCGCTGGCCCCGGTGACGAATACATTCAACGGCAAGCCGCAGCGACAGGCGATTCTCGACGCCATTCGGGGTCTGCCGGCTCTGGTCGGTGGCGGAACCGGGCTCTACGACACGACTTTGGCGGCGTTCCGACGGGTCAAGGAGGGGTACGACCCCAACTACGTCAACAGTGTCATCATCTTGACCGACGGAGCCAACGAGGACGCCGACAGCATCACTCTCGACCAACTGCTGGCGACGCTGCAGAAGGAACAAGATCCGGTGCGGCCCGTCGTCATCGTGACGGTCGGCATCACCAGTGATGCAGACCCGGTTGCGCTACAGCAGATCTCGGCGGTCACGGGCGGAACGAGCTATGTGGCCGAGGATCCGCGCGATATCCCCGAGGTATTCGTCAAGGCGCTGAACTCGCGCACCGAGCGGCTCGCGGGCGAGTAGGTCAGCCGAGCACGAAACTCAGTGTGATCGCTGCGGCGCACGCGAGGGTGACCACAGTCAGTGCCGCCGCATCGGAGGCCTTGAACCGGTCGTCGGTCGCGGTGATCATCCCGGTGCCGCCACGAGCGGTGATGGCGGTACCCATCTCGTCGGCCCGCCGAATGGCCACCGACATGACGGTCGTGACGATATCGACGAGTGAATTGTCCGAGGCGCTCTTGACGACCGGTTTGGGGCGTAGGCGTCGGGCTGCGTTGAGGGTGCGCATCTCTTCGATCAGCAGGGGCAGCGATCGAAGGCTCAGGGCCACCGCGATCGCCCACTCGTCGACCGGCAGTTTCAGCTTCTTCAAGGGCGTCCCGAGCCTGGACACCGCGGGCGCGATATCGCTCATCGAGGTGGTCCAGCCGATCATCATCGAAGCACCGAGCAGAACGAAGACGAACAGTGTTGCGCGCAGGTACAGCATCACGGCCGCGCCGCCGAGCGGCAGGTTGATCAGGGCTCCGACGCCGAACAAGGCCCAGATCCACCAGGGTGGTCGCGGCAGCGCGGTGATCGGCACATGCGCGAGGATCGCCGCGATCACCAGCAGTGCGAACACGATCGCCAACGCGGGCCACGTCGGAGCCACGACGAGCGTGATGCTCAGTAGCAGTACGGTGACGAGCTTGGTTCCGGCCCACAGGCGATGGATCGGCGAGAACCGTGGCACCTGGCGTAGTACGACGGTGGTCACGAGTGCACACTCCCGAGGATCGAATCGGAGACGATATGGCCATCGGCCATCGTGATGGTGCGACTGCAGACGGTGTCCAGGCCGTCCACATCGTGCGAGATGACGACGATGGCGACGCCGCGCTCGCGCAGTCCGGCGAGAACTGCGATGATCTCGTCGCGCCCGGGTGGATCGAGACCGGACAGTGGCTCGTCGAGAACCAACACGCTCGGCCGGCGAGCAATGAGCCCGGCCAGGACCACGCGTCGCATCTGGCCGCCGCTGAGCGAATCGATGTCTCGAGCCGCCAACGACCTGTCCAGGCCGACCGCGTCCATTGCGGCCGACACTGTGGCAGAACCGGTTTCAGGGCCCGCAGCCGCGGCGATGTCCTCGGATACGGTGCGTCGCTGCAACTGCAGGCGGGAGTGCTGAAACGCCAACCCGACCTCGCCGACCCGCCCGGTCATCGCCTTGCCGCCGAGCTGTGCGGTGCCCTTCGTCGGGCCGGTCAGTCCGGCCATGATCCAGGCGAGAGTCGACTTGCCCGAGCCGTTGCCACCGAGAACCAGCACCCCTTCACCGCGCTTGACGGTGATGTCGATCCCGTTCAGCGCGGTTTGTGCCCACGGAGTGCGCCGGTTGTAGGTGTGCTCGATGCCGGTGAGCTCCAACAGGCGGGGACTCGAATTATCGTGCAGGGCAATGGGATTCTCGGTTCGCGGGTTCATCCATGACGAATCGTGGTGCACCTGGAAGCCGCCTTGCAGATGCACGACGCGATCTGCAGCAACGGTTTCGGCCACATGATGGGTGACGAGCACGACCGACATGCCATGCCTTCGCGGCAGTTCGGCGAGAACCGAGACCAGGTGTTCGCGGCCTGCGGCGTCGATCATGGCCGTGGCTTCGTCGGCAATGAGCAGGGCAGGTGTGCGCGCCAATGCTGCGGCGACGGCCAGACGCTGCATTTCGCCACCGGACAGGGACGCGGTATCGCGTGCACCCATGCCGCCGAGTCCCACCTCGTCGAGCAGTGCATCGACGTCGGGACGGGTATCCCCCGGGGGCAGACCCCACACCACGTCGTCGGCGACGCGGGTACCGAGGATCTGGCTTTCGGGACGTTGCAGCACAACGGCGGTGCCGCCGTAGCGTCCGAGACCGGGTGCGCCTGGCCTGCTGACGATGCCCTCCGTCGGCTCCGTGCCGGCGAGAATCCGCGTCAGGGTCGACTTTCCGGACCCGTTGTGGCCCACAATCGCTACGAATTCACCGGGTTCGATGTGCAGGTCGACGCCGGTCAGGGCCGCAGTGTTGCTTCCCGAGTACCGGTACCCGACCGAGGTCAGTGTGACCGGCAGTGGTTCGATGTTCTCCTCGTCGGCGCTCGAGACGAGGGACTCCGGTGTTGGAATGGTGTAGAGGCGGTCCAGGATGGCGGTGAGAATCAGCCACGCGAACAAGGTGCCGGTGACGATGCCGAAGGCGATCGATCCGCCGACCCACCACCACCAGTTGTCGAGCACGGCGGTCGAGCCCGTCCGAAGCGCATCGGCGGCGCCCTGAGGGGCCGATATGCGTTCGAGTAGCCGGGATACACCTTCGAGAGTGTTGCGGAGTACGCCGAGGAACAACTCGCGCAGCGGAACGAGGACGAGCAGGACCAGCACCATCAGGGCTCCGAGCGCAGGCCCGACGACCATCGAGGTGACCATGACTCCGGCGAGGCCCTGCTTCTTACGCTTGGCCCGGCCGACCAGGCCGCCCAGAAGGGCGGCGCTGGCGACCGTGATGGCGGTCTGGGTGCCGGCTGCGACAAAACCGACGAGGGTTGCTGCCATCGCAGCGGTGACCAATGCGCGCGTCCGATGGCGCAGCGCCACGACCGACATGGGAACCGCTGCGACCACCTGAAGAATCGCGGCCATCGGCACGAGGACACCGATCACCGTCAATGCGACGGTGAAGCTGCTCATGACAGCAGCGGTCGCCAATTCATGCGGTCCGAGGGGCCCCGATTTCGACGTACGAGGAGAACTGACGGTCACCGCTCCAGTGTGCCAGCCTGAGCTCAGCGGCTGCGCTGGCTCGAGGTCGATCCTGCTGCGCGGCGGCTGTGCCCACCGCCGCCGGAACGCGGCTTTCCGCCGGAACGGGCCGGGCCGCCGCGTCGCGCGTTGTTGTTGCGCGGTGCGCCGCTGCGGGCCGGGGCTTGCTCGACTCGTGGTGCCGGCTCGACGTAGCGGGCCTGTTCGCCGACGAGGTTCGCCACTGCGGGCGAGTCGGCGGTTACGCGGACTGGGGTGACCTTGATATCGGCCTTGCGCAGCAGTACTGCGGTGTCTTTGCGCTGCTCGGGAAGGACGACGGTGACGACGTCACCGGCGCTTCCCGCGCGGGCGGTGCGGCCGGAGCGGTGCAGGTACGCCTTGTGCTCGGCCGGGGGATCGACATGGACCACCAGCTGGACATCGTCGACGTGGACGCCGCGAGCGGCGACGTCGGTGGCGACGAGGACGCGGGCCTGACCGGAGGAGAAGGCCGCGAGGTTGCGGTCGCGTGCAGCCTGCGAGAGGTTGCCGTGCAGGTCGACGGACGGAATCCCGGCGTCGGTGAGCTGCTTGGCGAGCTTGCGGGCCTGGTGCTTGGTGCGCATGAACAGGATGCGGCGTCCGGTGCCCGAGGCGAGCCGATGGACGAGCTTCTTCTTCGCCTCGACGCCGTCGACCTCGAAGACGCTGTGCGTCATGGCCTCGACATGCGAGGTGGCCTCGTCGACGGAGTGGGTGATCTGGTTGTGCAGGAAGCGTTTGACCAGCTTGTCGACGCCGTTGTCCAGGGTGGCGGAGAACAGCATGCGCTGGCCCTTGTCCGGGGTGGCGGCGAGGATGCGGGTGACGACGGGCAGGAACCCGAGATCGGCCATGTGGTCGGCCTCGTCGAGTACGGTGATCTGGACGCCGTCGAGGGTGAGGTGGCGCTGCTTCATCAGGTCTTCGAGGCGTCCGGGGCAGGCGACGACGATGTCGACTCCGGCCTTGAGTGCGGAGACCTGACGAACCTGCGATACACCACCGAAGATCGTGGTGACCTTCAGTGAGTATGCGGCGGCGAGCGGTTCGATCGCGACGGCGATCTGGGTGGCGAGCTCACGCGTCGGCGCGAGAATCAGGCCGCGTGGGCGGCCGGGCTTGCGGTTGCCGGGAAGCTGGCCGGCGAGGCGAGCGACCATCGGGATGGAGAATGCGAGTGTCTTGCCGCTGCCGGTCTTTCCCCGTCCGAGCACGTCGCGTCCCTGCAGTGTGTCGGGGAGCGTGTCGGCCTGGATGGGGAATGCTTCGGTTTTGCCCTGGCTCGCGAGTACATCCGCGATGGCCTGGGGTACGCCGAGCGCAGCAAAAGTCTGTGGGGTCGTCATAGTGTTGAAAAGTGCCTTTCGGGCAGGATGTTGCACCTGCGGGCCTTCGGGCCGAGATGCAAAGGTGGCGAGACTGCCGGTGGGCAGTTTCGATCGCCGTAAGAGAAGCCTGTGCAGGGTGCACGTGGTGATTTCGGGAGCATTCCACGACGTCTGACGCGCAACTGCGCGCGTCGATGTCGAGTGTAACCGAGTTGTGGCTCCGTCTGTTCCCGCAGTGACAGGTCATGCGGCGTCGTCGTCGAAGAGTCCGAGGAGCATCACGTTCTCGGCCGGGGAGTTGTAGATCTCGATCACCGGCATGGGAGGGGCGCTCGAATCGTAGGTGTGTCCGGTGGGCGAAATGAGCCGGTAGCGGTGTCGTTCGCTGCGAGTGCCTCGAACCGCCTCGGCTGTCCAGCCTTCGCCTTCTTTCGCGTAATTGCATGCGGCACAAAGACCTGCGCCGTTCTCGGCGCTCGTTCTTCCGCCCGCGGAGTGCGGTCTGATGTGGTCGTGGTGGCGGATCGGTGCGTCGCACCACGGGGTGCGGCAGGTGCGATCTCGGAGGTCGATGAGGCGTCCGAGTGCGGTGGGAAATGCGCGTGATGTGGACTCGACTGCCGTCAGTGCACCGGATGTCGGATGGGCGTAGAGGCGTCGTAATGCGATATGTGTCTCACTGTCGAGTGCGTCGCTGATGAGCTGCCGAGCGACATCGGATGGAATGTCGCCGTGGCCGTGCATGTACGCGGACGTGTTTGCGCCGGCGAGGAGAGTCGAGTCCGAGATGACGATGTCGACGGTCACCGGCGGACCTTGAGCCGCTGCTGCACCGGTGATTCGCTCGAATGCGAGGTCGGCCATGATCTGGTCGCGGGTCCGCGTGTCACCGCCGGTGTTGATGATGGTGTCGGCATCGCGTCGCAGTGTCGCCCACATGCAGACCGTCTTCTCCATCGAGGTGAGCACGGTGAACAAGCCCATGGATTCGGGTGCGGGACGGGTGCTGGTGCGGCGGGCGGCGTAGGCCTTGGCACGGCGCTTCACCTGGGAAGCGGCGTCGAGTTCGTTGGCGAGTGCGCGGGCGCGGCCTTCGATGGTGCGGTCGCCCGCACCGGCCAGTATGGCTGGGTCTGCGCACAATCGTTCGTCGATGGTGCGGCGGTCCTCGACGGTGAGACACGCCGTCTCGCGAGCAAGGATCATCGCGCGCCACTCGTTGAGGTCCCCGGCTCGCAGGCGGGCGAGAGTGTGCGGCATTTCATGCACGAGGGCCCGAGCGAGACCGAGGTGGGTGCTGCCACGGTTGGGTGATTCGCGTCGAGCCAGGCCGATCTGCGACGCAATACCAGTGCGCCACTGCGCTTTCGGCTTTCCTCGTTCTCGGCGTTCATTGCTGATCGACGTCGCGACGGCGTCGGTGACCACGGCCTGAGCTGCCACGCTGGCGCACTTGACCGTCTCGAGTGCAGAGATCAGATCGATGCCGGCAGCTGCGTCGGCGTCGAAGTCCGATGATTGAAGGCGTGCGACGAAACGCAGTAAGTCGTCCGACGTCAGCGGTGAATCCTGTAGAGCTGTGACCACGAGTTCCTCCCCAGTACTCGAATGCATGTTCGATAGTACGGGCATTTTCGCGGGTGCGCAATAGTCGCAGGGATGATGGAGGGGGAGTCGCGGAATCGGTGCGGTGGTGCCCTCGGCAGGATTCGAACCTGCGACCTACCCTTTAGGAGAGGGTTGCTCTATCCCCTGAGCTACGAAGGCTGGTGATCGTTTCCTGGTCGAAAGCTGGTGTCCAGCAACGGCTTTCGATTCATCGAACAATCGGTTGCGGATGAGTTCGCTGCTACGGTGCACAGCTGGCCCACATCGCGCTCGCTAGTCTAGCGGCCCACCGCGGCGATCGTGAAGCAGGTCGCCGCTGCTCGTCACCCTCCCGGTCAGCGATGCGATCAGGTTCAGGGCGATGCGGTGCTGGTGAGCGGTGTAGTCGGCAGTCGATTCGATGCCGACGAGGCACTGGATGTCGCGGGCGAAAGCGTCGAACGTCGTCGCGAGAATTCCTGCCGAGGCGAACACTCCCACGATGATGAGCTGGTCACGGCCGTGTCGGCGCAGTTCGACCTCCAGATCGGTGGCGTAGAAGGCGCTGTAGCTGCGCTTCACGATCGGAACGAAGTCCGGCTCGGCCACGTCGGTCACCCTCGTACAAACGCGCGCGCATTCGCCAAACGCGCGCAGAGTTGCCAGCCACTGGCTGTCTATTCCGCTCGCACCTGACCAACGCGCGCGCGTTTGCGGATCCCGAGGCCCAGACCGCGGATCCCGAGGCCCAGACCGACGCGGATCCCACCTAGTCCGCCGCAATAGCCTCCACGATGTTCAACCGGGAGGCGTGCACGGCAGGCGGGGCCGAACCCAGCAGTGACAGGCCGAGCGCAACGAGTCCGTACAGCAGCACCGACCAACTGGCGGAGTAGTCGACCGGAATTCCGATGCTGGCTCCGAGGATCAGGGTGCTCAGGTATTGCAGACCTGCGCCGATGATCAGGCCGAGGGCACCGCCGACGATGCCGACCGACAGTGCCTCTGCCAGCACCATTCGGGCCAGGGTTCCCCGTCCACCACCCATCGCGCGGAGCACCCCGAGTTCACGGCGACGTTCCAGGACGGACAGTGTCAACGTGTTGAGCAACGCGACTGCGGCAACGAGCGCCACGATCCATTGCAATGCGATGGCCAACGCACCGGACTGCCGGATTGCGGCACTTGTGCCCTCCAAGGCTGCTGCGCCGGTGTATACGAAGGCATCCGACGGCAGTGTCGCGCGCAACGAATCTCGAACAGCGGCAGCATCTCCGGCGACGGTGACCTCGAGATAGGTCGCGCCGGGCCGCTCGAACCAACGCTGCATCGAATCCAACGAGATCGCCATCGTGCCGCCTGCGGCGTTGATGTAGTCCACCAGATCCAGCACGCGCACGTTCCGCACGCCCGTCGGCGTCGGCAGGTCGATGGAGTCGCCGGCCGACACACCCAGTGATCGGCCGAGCCCCTGCGAGAGGACAACCCCGTCACCGGCGAGCAGGCCGGAGCGAACCTCGTCCGACAGCGACGAGAGAGTCACCGCGTTGCTGCCGTCGGCGACGCCCTGGATCGAGACCCATTGCTCGTCGATGCTCGCGTAGGCCCACTGGCCCTCGACGATGCGCGTCACGCCCGGCGTGGCCCTGACGGCGTCCGCAATCTCGGTGGGCACGATGGGGCCAGCCGGAATGGCGTCGGGCGAGCTCATCGACACGTACAGGTCGGTATCGGCCAGCGAAGACAACGACCGTGCCGCCGAGTCGGTCATATCGGTCAACGAACCCGACACGCCCACGCTGACTCCCACCGCGATCACGATGGTCATCACCGTCGCCCAGATGCGCCGCGGCGCGCGCTCGATGGTGGCGGTGGCCAGGCGGCCCGCGCCACCCCAACGGCGCGGCACCGCTGCCGTGGCCGAGACGATCGGCCCTGTCGCGCCGACGCACAATGCGACGACGCCGACCATGAACAGCGCGCCTGCACCGAGGGTCGCCTGCCCGTCGACACTGACGGCGAACAGGAACGACCCGGCGATGGCGGCAATACCGAACACGGTGGCCGCCACGGTGAATCGCAGACCGGGGCTACCCGAGGTGTCCCCGCCGCCGACGGCCAGCGCCTCGATCGGCGAGATTCGGTAGACCTGAACCGCCGCGACAGCCGAGGCACCCACACAGGCCAGCACACATGCCACGATCGCCACCGGAATGGCGAAGCCGGGCAACACGTATTCGATCTGCGCATCGAAAGCCTGCGACAAGAACGGCGGCAGGCTCTCGATAGCGATGCGGCCCATGGCGATTCCCAGCGGAACGCCCACCGCGCCACCGACGAGACCGACCAGCACCGACTCGAACAGCAGATCGCGGACGATATCGCCGCGGCGGCCGCCGACGGCCCGAAGCAGAGAGATGGTGGGACGACGCTTCGCGATGGCCATGTTCATCACATTGAAGACGAGGAAGCCCGCCACGACGAACGCGATGAGCGAGACCATCAGCGTGGCATTGCGAGTCAGGCTCATCGCTTGGTCTGCTCGGTCGGCCCGGAAGTCCGGATTCATCACCGATACCCGTCCGCCCAGCGCGGAGTCGAGATCGGTGCGCAGTGTGTCTCCGTCACCGAGGACGAAGATCGAGTCGAGCTGACCGGGTCGGTCCGTGAGCGCTCTGGCCGTCGGGAGCAGTGCAACCGCGAAGTTGCCCCCGCCGATGCGCTGCGTCCCCGGGCCGTCGATCACTCCGGCGACGGCGACCGGGGTACCTCGTATCGAGATGGTGTCGCCTGGTTCGAGACCCGTTGCAGCTCCGACCACTACACCGGACGGGTCGGCGAGCAGCCCTGCCGCATCGCCGACGGCACCCTGCAGATCCGATTGCAGGGCGGTGACGGAGGCGTCGACTCCGAGGAGCGTCAGATTCCCGACATCGGATCGAACAGTGCTGCGCAGCAGTGGAACCGCCGCCACCACGCCGGGCACGGCGCGTACGACGTCGAGTTCACGCTCGTCGAAACCCGAGTCGGTGACGCCGACGATTTCGTAGTTCGCGTTGCCTGCAATCGTCGCTGCGAGACGTTCGACGGATCCGGTCAACGATCCGTAGGTACCGAGGACCGCGATGAGCAATCCAGCGGCCACGGCGACGACACCGGCCGAGACCAGTGAGCGCACCCAGTGCATGCGCAGGTCGCGAAGGCTGATGACGCGAAATCTGCTGAGCGCGGTACCGATCACCGATCGAGACCGGCCGTCGGTGTGTCGGTCTCGACGCGGCCGTCGATCATGCTGACGATCCGATCGGTGCGGTGGGCGGCATCGAGGTCATGGGTCGCCATCACCACTGCTCGACGCCCAGCGCTGGCGTGCGCCACGTCGGCCAGGATCTCGAGGACGGTGTGGGAGGTCTTCGAGTCGAGATTGCCGGTGGGTTCGTCGGCGATCAGTAGCGCCGGGTCCATCATCAGAGCCCGGGCGATCGCGATGCGTTGAATCTGTCCGCCGGACAGTTGTGCCGGACGGTGTTCGGATCGGTGCGAGAGCCCCACCATGTCCAGCAGTCGCAACGCGTTGGATCTGGCCTTCTTGATGGGTGTGCCGTCGAGAAGCTTGGGGACGGCGACGTTTTCCCATGCCGACATCGTCGGCAGCAGGTTGAAGAACTGGAAGACGAACCCCACCTGGTGCCGTCGGAAGTCCAATTGGGCGTTGTCGTCGAGGGTGGTGACCTCGACGTCGTTGAAACGGATGGAGCCGGAGGTGGGGGTATCGAGTGCGCCGAGCATGTGCAGCAGCGTCGACTTACCGGCACCCGAGGGCGCGACCAGAGAGACGAACTGCCCGCCCTCGATGGTGAGATCGATGCCGTCCAGCGCTCGTACCGGTTGCTCGCCGGTGGGGTACTCCTTGACCACCGCGGACAACTCCAGCATCAACTTCGTCACCGACGATTCCCCTTGCTTGTCGAATGGTTCCGACGCTACCTGCTGTCGGTTCGACGACTCCGGGGGAACCAGCAGGTCAGGCTGCGCCGCGCGAGGATTCGAGTCGACGCGCCACCAGTGCCGCCTGCAGGTGCCGGATTCCCGAGGGCCGGGTCGGGTCGAAGCCGGTGAGCTGCGCGATCCGCTTGAGGCGGTAATCGACGGTGTTGGTGTGCAGATGGAGCTGGCGGGCGGAGCGCTGACGGTTCAGATCGTGCGAGATATGGATCTCCAGGGTCTCGAGCAATTCCGGCGAAGAGTCGAGGGGTTCGAGGATCTGCGTCAGATGCCGTCGGCCGGGCCCGGGGCGGGTGAGCTGGTATTCGAGTACCAGATCGTCCATGCGGTAGAGGCCGGACGGTCGATGCAGCTGGTGTGTCAACGAGAGCAGTTCGTGTACCTGGTCGGCTGCGGTGGGGATGTCGGCGGTGGCAGCCTGCTCGGCGGTGACGGTGACCGGAACCTCGGCTGCGGTGCCGATGCGGTGCACGAGGGCCTCGACCCACTCGTCGTCGTGGACGCCGGGGATCAGGACGGTGCCACCCTCGGTACTGAGGAGAGACAGCGGGCTGCGTCCGCAGATCGTGGCCAGTTCGGCCTGGACGCGACGCAGCTTTCTCCGTGCGGCGACGGTCTTCTGGATGTTCGGATCGTTCTCGTCCGGGTGCGGCGGCACCGAGATGGCGAGGACGAGGTAACTGTCGGCCAGTTCGATTCCGGACTGGCGGGCCATCGAGACGGCGTTGTGGCCGCTGAGCAGCGAGGTCACCAGGGTGTGCGCGGCGGTGTGGTGTTCGCTGGCCACCGCCTGAAGTTCCTCGACGTAACTCTTGCTGGCGGCGATGGATACCTTCTCGGAGAGCAGTACGAACATGCGCGCGGCCTCGATCAGTTGGGCGGCATCGCCCTCGCCTGCTCTCTTGGACACCAGATTCCAGCCGATCTGAATGCCCTCGTGGTACACGCTGAGCACTGATTCGAGGGGTACGCCCTCGCGCGCCCACTGGCTGGCCTTCGCGCGGAGCTCGGCCAGGTCGGACTCGGCCGGAGCGCGTCGCTCGTCGAGCATCTGCACGGCGATGCTGATGCACTTGACGGTGAACTCGGTGACGTCCCCGTGGAGCTGTTCGCCGGGCAACGATCCGCAGGGGGTGTTGGCAGCGAAGTGTCCGACGAGCAGGCGTGCGACGGCACGGAAATCGCGCAGAGGGGCCGACGCAGGTTGACCCGCGACCATAATTCCGAGGCTAGTCGAGTTGTGAACGGTCACAGGTCAACCCTTCGTGTTGGGTTCTTCAGGTCATCGGAGAGCAAACTTTCGTGCACGTATCAACGCGGCTCCGCGGCTCAATCTATGTAAATGCGGGCAAAACCGCGGTGTTTTCGTACCTCGAGTTTGTTTCCTGGCCTCTAACAGGATCGATCATAGGTTGTTATCTACATGTGATCCAGGGTTTCAGCCAAACTCGTTGTGATTTATCTCAGCGGGCCTCCGTGGCCCTTGCGATTTGCCCTAAACAATGTGGAAGGTGCTCGCCGCCGGTTGGTGCCGCGCCTACTTTTAGGTCGTCCGGACAGGTATGCGGAGAGTGAGGAGCAGGATGAACAACGACATCGGCCAGTTCACTGTTCTGCGGGAGCTGCGGCCGACCATCGAGAGCAACCTTGCCCGTCACCGCGCCGAGTCCGTGCAGTGGCGGCCGGCCGATATCGTTCGCGCCGAGATGTACTGGGGGGCGAGCGCGTCGACTCTGACCGAGGCCGCCAAAGCCGCGCTGGTCACCAATCTTCTTGTCGAGCAGAATATTCCGCTGTACCGCCGGGACACCTCGTCCGGGGAGGGCGGTGCGTGGGCGTCCTGGATCGCCGAGTGGAGCAGCGAGCGAACCCGGCACGCCGAGGCCGTCACCGACTACCTCGTCGCCACCCGCAGCGTCGATCCGACAGCACTCGGACGAGCCCGCGCGCAGTGCATGACCGTGGGCTTCGACTCCCCGATGAACGGCGCGCACCTGCTGCGATCCTTGGTCCAGGTGGCCATCGAGGTGTCGGTCTCGAGCATCTGTCTTCGCAACACCGCAGACCAGTGCCATGACCCGGTGGGCGATCGGCTGCTCGGATGCATCGTCGCGGATCAAGAACTGCACATCACGTTCTTCGAGAACCTGATCTCGGCGGCGCTCGACGTGGCACCCGGCCTGACGGTCACCGCGATCACCGAGGTCGTCATGAACTTCCAACTACCGGGGACCAACCTGCCCGGGTTCGCCCGCAGCGCGATGCTCATCGAGCGCGACGGGATCTACGACCTCGCCCGCCACGTCGACGAGGTCCTGCGACCCATGCTGGCCCAGTGGCGCGTTTTCGAACGCACCGATCTCGGCGGCGGGGCGCGCAGACGAGATCAGCTGGCCGACTACCTCGACCATCTCGACTCTCAGACGGCCGCTACCGCACGCAGTCACGCGCATGTGCGGGAGCACGCGAACGCACTGCGAGCCAGCTGACGCGACATACTTCGGGTCTCATCGACTAATCTGGACTCCTATTCGTCATACGCTTCGAGACCGCGTTCTCGTGGCAACGACCGGAGGCCCGAAACGTGACAGGCTCTCGACCGATCATCGTCGGCATCGACGGATCCGCTGCAGCGGACAAGGCGGTGATCTGGGCGGCGCTCTGCGCGTACCGGCGTGATCTCCGATTGCACATCGTGACTGCCGTCGACATGCCCGGGGTCGTCGATCTGAGTGAATTCGCAGGAGAAGCAACCGAATTCGTCGCCACCGCAAAGTCCAGGTTGGTGGCCGCAGCGACTCTGGCCGCATCGGTCGTCGACGATCCCGCTTTCGAGGTGACGTCGAGTGCCATCGAGGGCGGCGTCATGGATGTCCTGATCGGGGTTTCGGCGCAAGCCGAGATGCTGGTGATCGGTGCCAGTGAAACAGGCGCTGTCACAGTGTCGTTGGCCGCGCACAGCGTCTCACCGGTGGCAGTGGTGCGGGGTCGAGACATCGACGGCCGTCCGGTCGCAGAGGGACCGGTCGTCATCGGCATCGACGGGTCCGAAGTCAACCAGGCAGCGATCGAGTGGGCATTCGTCGAAGCGTCGGCACGCGGTGCCGTACTGATCGCGGTGCACGTGTGGTCCGATGTCGATCTGACCCAGTCGTTCGGGCGCGCGCCCGTGGATTGGCAGGCCATTGCCGACGGCGAGGAAGCGGTGTTGGCCGAGAGCCTCGCCGGGTGGCAGGAGCAGTTCCCCGATGTCGAGGTGCAGCGCATCGTCGCACAGGACCGACCGGTTCGGGTTCTCAGTGGTCGATCGGAGACCGCCGCACTGATCGTGGTGGGCAACCGCGGACGCGGTGGATTCGGCGGAATGCTACTGGGATCCACCAGTTTCGCCCTCGTCAACTCGGCGGACTGTCCGGTGTTGGTCGTACGGAAATCGCTCACATAGCGACGGTCAACAAGAAGGACACGTCCTCGATCGCCTCGACGCTGTGGCGAGCGTCCGGGACGACAAGAAGGTCACCGGTGGAGCCCTTCCACGAGCGGTCGCCGCTGATCAGTTCGAGCTTTCCGCTCAGCACCAGGACCGTCGACTCACCGGACAGATCGTGTTCGGCCAGCTTGTTTCCGGCGGCCAATGCCACGACCGTCTGCCGCAGGTGGCGACGATGACCGCCGTACACCGTCTGCGAACTGCGGCCACTCGACGCGCCGACCGCGAGCTTGAGTTGTTGGCGGGCAAGGGCGGTGAGTGACTTCTTGTCCATGATCGACAGTATGACGCACCGCCCGCGGTCGCGACGGGGAATCCTGAACGCGCTCAGGACGCGTGGGCGGGCTTTCGGTACTCGACCCAGCGAAAGCGGGTCCCGTCGACCCGGCTGCTCTGCCATTCGCCCGCGGTCGCGATCCAGCCCTCCGGGATTTCCGGAGCAGCGGTATCGCCCTCGACGTCCAGGTCGACCTCGGTGACCTCGAGGTGGGTCGCGATTTCCATTGCACTGCGATAGATTTCGCCGCCGCCGATGATCCAGACCGGGGCGGGGTCGGCCAGCGCGATCGCGTCGGCGACGCTGTGTGCCACCTCTGCTCCGTCAGCGGACCACGAGGGATTTCGGGTGACGACGATGTTCCGTCGACCCGGAAGGGGGCGGAATCTCGACGGCAGGGAGTCCCAGGTCTTGCGACCCATGACGACCGTATGGCCGCCTGTCACGGTGCGAAAGTGGGCCATGTCCTCGGGAACGTGCCAGGGGATGCCGCCCCCGTCGCCGATGGTTCCGGTGCTGCTCTGCGCCCAGATCGAGCCGACGAACGCGGCACTCACACCGCTACCGGAGCCTTGATCGCCGGGTGGTGCAGGTAGCCCACGATCTCGATGTCCTCGTAGGTGTAGTCGAAGATCGAATCGCGTGGCGCCAACTTCAGGGTGGGGTACGGATAGGCCTCCCGAGACAGCTGCTCGGTGACCTGGTCTCGGTGGTTGTCGTAGATATGGCAATCGCCGCCGGTCCAGACGAACTCGCCCACTTCGAGACCGGTCTGTGCCGCCACCATGTGCGTGAGCAGTGCGTAGCTGGCGATATTGAACGGCACCCCGAGGAACATGTCTGCGCTGCGCTGGTACAGCTGGCAGGAGAGCTTGCCCTCGGCCACGTAGAACTGGAAGAACGCATGGCAGGGTGGCAGCGCCATGCGCGGGATCTCGCCGACATTCCAGGCCGAGACGATCATCCGACGAGAATCAGGATCGGTCTTCAGGGTTTCCACGACCTGGCTGATCTGGTCGATGTGGTCACCCGAGGGGGTCGGCCACGAACGCCACTGCACCCCGTAGACGGGCCCGAGCTCGCCGTCCGGGGCGGCCCACTCGTCCCAGATGCTCACTCCGCGTTCCTGCAGCCACGTGGCGTTCGATTCTCCGCGCAGGAACCACAGCAACTCATAGACGATCGACTTCAGATGGACCTTCTTGGTGGTGATCAACGGGAAGCCGGCCGCCAGGTCGAAACGCATCTGATGTCCGAACAGACTGGTGGTACCGGTTCCGGTTCGGTCGGACTTCGCCGTCCCGGCAGTGAGGATGCGGCGCAGCAGATCTTCGTACGGAGTCGGAACCATCACGACGGCCATCGTAGCTGCATACTGGACACATGCCTGAATTACCCGAGGTGGAAGCCCTGGCCGGCTTTTTGCGCGAGCATGCTGTCGGTGCCGTGATCGGGCGGATCGACATCGCAGCACTGAGTGTTCTCAAGACATTCGATCCACCGATCACCGAGCTGCAGGGCAAGGACGTCACCGATGCCGCCCGCTTCGGCAAGCACCTCGCACTTCGGGCGGGCGATCTGTGGCTGATCACGCATCTCTCTCGTGGGGGCTGGCTCCGGTGGGTCGACAATCCCAGCGCCGCGCCGCCGAAACCCGGCAAAGGACCGCTCGCTCTTCGCATTCACTTCTTCACCCCCGAGGGTGCGACGCCCGCTGTCGACCTGACCGAAGCGGGTACCAAGAAGCGGCTGGCGGTGTGGGTGGTGCGTGATCCTGCTCAGGTGGCGAGCATCGCCAGGCTCGGACCCGACGCGCTGACGGTCACCGAGCTCGAATTCGCGGAGATCCTCGGCGGTACCACCGCACGACTGAAAACCTCGTTGGTCGACCAGTCGCTTCTGGCAGGCATCGGCAACGCCTACTCGGACGAGATCTTGCACGTCGCGAAGCTCTCGCCGTTCGCATCGTCGAGCAAGCTGGAACCAGACGCGGTCGCGACGCTCTACGCGGCGATGCGCTCGGTGTTGTCCGACGCGGTCTCACGCTCGGCCGGGCAGGACGCGGCGCGTCTGAAAGGCGAGAAGAGATCGGGCATGCGGGTCCATGCCCGGACCGGGCTGCCTTGCCCGGTGTGCGGCGACCCGGTACGCGAGGTCGCCTATGTCGATCGTTCCTTCCAGTACTGCGCCACCTGCCAGACGGCCGGCAAGATTCTCGCCGACCGTCGTATGTCTCGCCTGCTCAAGTAGCGGGTTCGAGCTTCTGGCTGTCGTAGCCCCGATAGCCTTCCCAGGCTCTGCGTCGGTCGCTTCGCGGATCTTTCTGGACCCGGGTGCGGGTGTCGAAGATCAATGTCTTGCGGTCGGCTTCGTCGTACCGTGGCCACGAATCGAGCGGTTTTCCGTTGGTGGCGAACGCGATCCACTGTGATTGCACCTGATCGGTGACCTCGGCGAAGGCCTTCCGTCCGCCGGCGAGGGTGAGTGCCTTGCCGAACAGCGTGTCGCTGATGCCGAACACGGCGAACAACTCGAAACCGTGGGTGGCGTCGAAGCCGAGCAACTTCATCGACCTCGGTGCGAAGTCGAAACGGTAGAAGTACGTCGGCGCGTAACGCGAATGCCCTTCGGCCACTTCCAGAGACGGCTTCCAGAACGTGAAATCGCCACCGAAATCGATAGCTGCCCGTTCGCTCGGGTAGCCCCGGTAGCCTGAAGTGACGACCGCCTCGGCATCGGGATCGGTGAGCGCGAACAGTTTGGTGATGCGTTCGGGATTGGTGGGCAGGGCGTCGAGGAACTTCGGAAACAGCGTTCCCTCACGGGCATTGGTGCCGATGATCAGCGGAACTCGGTGAGCAGTGCCCGACGCGTAGGCCCGTACCGGACTGACCGGCAGGAAGTCGCCGTCGATCACCGGACCGAAGGGAAGCAGGCCGGGGGTGCGGTGCAAGGTGGTGAGGCCGAGTTTGGTGCCGGCCCGTCCGAGGCGGAGGACCTCGGCGCTGTCGAGTATCTCGGCAGCGTTGTCGACGGTGCCGCCGAGGTACCCGACGAATTCGCGTGCCCATTGATCGGCGCGTTCCTTGGTGGTGGTCATGCCGGGAGCGGAGCTCTCGGCAATAGCCTGGGCGAACAAGCCTTTCGCGGAGGGGACGGTCAGGAGAGTGGTGATGGCATTGCCGCCCGCGGATTCGCCGAAGATCGTCACGTTGTTCGGATCGCCGCCGAAGTTCTCGATATTGCGTTGTACCCACTCGAGCGCCGCAACCTGGTCGCGCAGGCCCAGATTGGAGTCGAACGGTCGCTCCGGGGTGGAGAACTGGGACATGTCGAGGTAACCGAGCGCGCCGAGACGGTAGTTGATCGAGACGTAGACGATGCCGTCGCCGTCCTGCAGTGAGCGCCGCACCAGCGAGCCACCGCCGTACAGGGGTGTGGCCGAGGTGCCGAGGGTGTACGCCCCGCCGTGGATGAACACCATGACCGGGCGCGGTGCGGGGCTCGGAGCGCTCGGTGCCAGCACGTTGAGCGTCAAGCAGTCCTCGCTGGAGGGTTGGTACTTGCCGATCGCGAGCATCGTGCCGCGTTTGTGCTGGATCGAGGCATTGCCCCACTCGGTGGCGTCGCGCACTCCTGCCCACGGCTCGGTGGGTTGCGGCGCTCGAAATCGAAGTGGACCGACGGGCGGCGCGGCGTACGGAATGCCTCGCCAGGTGATGAGTTCGCCGACCGGCTTGCCTTCGATGATGCCCTCGGAGGTGGTCACACGCGTGGTTCCAGCCATGTCGCGAGTGTACTGACCAGTTCTTACTCCGGGGTAAGAAACGGCCCGATGCGGGTGCGGGGCAGACTGGGCTGCGTGCCCTTCGAGTATCGCGCCCACATAGTGCAGCTCCTGACTGCGCCCTCACACGCCTACTTCGGTAGATCCAAGGACGGCCCGGCCGAGGTGCCGACCGAGCTGCCGTCCAGCGTCGAGATCGTGGCGCACAAGGGCATCCGCGGTGATCGATTCTTCGGCGTGAAGGCACACACCGAGGCGGCCGTGAGCATGTTGTCGGTCGAGGCCTGGGGCGCGGTGGGGGAGGTGCTCGGCATCGAGGTACCCGATCCCGCGGTGGCCAGGCGCAACATCGTCGTGCGCGGACTGGAGCTGGACCCGCTGCGCGGTCTCGAATTCGAGCTGAACTCCGGCGACGGCTGGATCGCGTTCCGCGGCGGAAGACCGGCACACCCGTGCGCGTGGATGGATCGGATGGTGGCCGACGGCGCGCGCAAGGCGCTGATCGGGCGAGGCGGCCTGCGTGTCGAACCGCTCTCCGATGGAGTTCTGCGCGTCGGGGAAGTGGCGGTGCGCTCGCCGGTCGAACTCGATGCCTCGCGCGCTGCGCTGTCGATCCGACGCGCCCAGCCGATCTGACATCGTTGCCGTCGTTGTTGATCGGACCGGTCGACCAGGGGCACACTCGAGGCACAAGTCGGTGCGCTTTTTCGCTGTGAGTATCGAAAGGAACACGATGGCCTTGCCGCTCAGCGGAGTTCGAGTTCTCGAGCTCGGCAACTACATTGCCGCCCCTACTGCCGCGCGCATGCCCGCCGACTTCGGTGCCGAGGTGATCAAGGTCGAACGTCCCGAAACCGGTGACGAACTACGCAACTGGCGACTGTACTCCGGCACGACGTCGATGCTCTATCGCACGATCAACCGGAACAAGAAGTCGATCGTGCTCGACCTGCGCACCGAACAGGGGCGTCAGGACGTCATCGATTTGGCCGCCGAATGCGACATCGTGCTCGAGAACTTCCGGCCCGGCACCCTCGAGAAGTGGGGCATCTCGCCGGAGGTGCTCAGTGCCGCCAATCCCGAGTTGATCATCACCCGCATCTCGGCCTTCGGACAGACCGGACCCATGTCGCAGCGACCGGGGTTTGCTGCCGTCGCCGAGGCGTACGGCGGATTTCGCAATCTCGTGGGCGACCCGGATCGGCCGCCCGTTCGCGTGGGGGTCTCCATCGGTGATTCGATCGCGGGACTGTACGCGGCGTTCGGATCCGTGATGGCACTGTTTCAACGGCAGACCAGGCGTGCGGCGCAGGCACCGGAGGAGCAGTCCCCGCTGCCGCTCGCGCAGCGTTCGATCGATGTGGCCCTGAACGAGTCGATTCTGTCGATGATGGAATCGCTGATTCCCGACTACCTCGCCTACGGCGTCGAACGCGAGCGGACGGGCGGCCGGATGGAAGGAATCGCGCCGTCGAACGCATACCAGTGCAACGACGGTCATTCGATCATCATCGCAGGCAACGGCGATGCCATTTTCCAGCGCTACATGGACACCATCGATCGTGCCGACCTGGGAGCCGATCCGGACCTGGCGTCCAACGCAGGACGGTGGCGACGACGGGAGGAACTGGACGCGGCTATCTCGGCCTGGACCGGATTACATTCGCGCGAGCAGGCATTGACGATCCTCGATGCGGCCGGGGTGCCGTCGGGTCCGATCTACACGGCGGCCGATATCGTCGCCGACGAGCAATACGCCGCCCGCAACATGATTCAGCACTTCCCGGTCGACACCGGCGGTGAGGAACCCACCGAGGTCGGGTTCGTCGGCGTGGTGCCGGTGATCGGCGATGTGTCCCTGCCCATTCGATCGGTCGGACCGGATCTGGGCGAACACACCAGAGAAGTACTGTCGACTCTGCTCGGCCGTACCGACGACGAGATGGGTTGAGCAGATGTATCGATTCGCTCCCGCGGCCGAGCTCCGCGATGTCACGATGCGCGACGGCCTGCAATTGACCGGCAAGATACTCGCCACCGAGCGCAAGCTCGAGATCATCAGGACTCTTGTCGATCTCGGTGTGCCTGCGCTCGAAGTCGGGTCGATGGCGCGAGCAGACAAGGTGCCCGCGATGGCCAACACGCTCGAGGTGATCGGTGAACTCACCGCCGCCGAACTCGCGCGATGCTGGGTGTGGGTCGCCACTCCACGGCATGTCGAGAAGGCCGCTGCCGCCGGGGCGCGCAACTTCCAGTACTGCTTCTCCGCATCGAACTCGCACAACGAGGCCAACATCGGTCGATCCACCGAGGTCTCGCTTGCCGCCATGCCCGATGCGATCGACATAGCGCGATCGGTGGGCGGTGCTGTCGAACTGTGCATCGCGACCTCCTTCACCTGCCCGTTCGAGGGCCACGTGCCCGCGGACCGGGTCATCGAGATCGCCAACGACGAACGTGCCACCGGGGCAACCGATATCGTCATCTGCGACACCCTCGGGCAGGCGGTACCACTGCAGGTCTCCTCCCTCATCGAGCGTGTGCGAGCCGAAACCCCCGACCGCCGAGTGGTCTTCCACGGTCATGACACCTGGGGTATGGGTGTCGCGAACACCCTCGCGGCGATCTCGGCCGGAGCCACGATGGTCGACGGCTCCCTCGGCGGTCTCGGCGGTTGCCCCTTCGCGCCGGGAGCCAGCGGCAACACCTCCTCCGAGGACATCCTGTTCGCGACTCGGCCGGACTGGTTCGAGCCGGAGACCCTCGCGGCACTGGTGACGGTGTCGGAGGGTCTGCTCGCCGAACTGGACGAGCCCATGCGATCGAACACCGTCCAGGGCGCACGATCGAACGCCGGCGCCTTCGAGTGGGTCCTGTGAGCCGCATTCTCGTCACCACCGAGATCCCCTCGCCGGGAATGGATATCCTGCGCGCCGCAGGTGAGGTGGACCTGCGAGCTCTCGATCACGAGCAGCTGATCGACGCTTGCTCCTCCGGCGACTATCGCGTCGTGGTCTCCCAGCTGCGGGACCGGTTCGACGCCGAGCTGCTCGAGTCGGCGTCACTTGTCGGGATATCCAACTACGCAGTCGGATTCGACAACATCGATATCGCAGCTGCGACCGAACGCGGCATCACCGTCGCCAATACTCCCGGGGTGCTGACCGATTCGACCGCCGACATCGCGATGCTGCTCATCTTGTCCACGGCCAGACGCGCGTTGGAGGCAGATGCGTTCGTCCGCTCCGGTTCGTTCACCGGATGGGAGCCGGAACTGCTTCTCGGCAGCGACGTCTCGGGCCAAGTGCTCGGGCTCGCCGGGTTCGGCCGCATCGCCCGGGCCACTGCCAGACGGGCACTGGGTTTCGGTATGACGGTCAAGTTCTGCCCTCGCCCACCCGGGGATCGCCCGGTCTCCGAGGAGGAGCTCGGTGAGTTCGCGGGTCGCGTCGAGCATGCATCATGGGACGAGATCGTCACGACCAGCGACTTCCTGTCCCTACATGTTCCCCTGAACGAGTCCACCCACCATCTGGTCGACGCAGCAGTGCTGCGGGCGATGCAACCGTCGGCGATCGTGATCAACACCGCGCGCGGGCCGGTGATCGACGAAGCCGCTCTGGTGGCTGCGCTCGGCGAGGGCACCATTGCGGCAGCTGGACTGGACGTCTACGAGCGGGAACCGAGCCTGGAACCGGGCCTCGCAGAGCTCCCGAACACCGTGTTGTTGCCGCATGTGGGTAGCGCGACGGTGTCGGTGCGGTCGGAGATGGCGCGACTGTGCGCCAACAATGCGGCTGCGATGTTCGGCGGCTCCCTGCCACCGCATCCGGTGAACCCCGACGCCTGGGGGCGCGCTGCACCACCTGGGTAGGCGCGCTGGAATCTACGCGCGCACCCGAGTTCGGAGGCGCGCGAGCGGCTTGGTCAGCAGCAGAACGAGCAGTGACCACAGCCCGAGCGGTGTGAACGAGAGCCCGAGAGCGACCACCATCAGCACCGAGGTGACAACACCGTTGCGGAGGTTGCTGCGCGTCGGGGTGTCCTTCGCGACGATGCCGGGATGCCGAGAGACGATGACATCGGCCGCGCACATCGAGATGACCGACACCGCGATCGTCGCGACGTACAGCGGAGACGCGCTCGCGTCGTATCCACTCTTCTCGGCGATCAACTTGGTGGGGAACGGCAGAAAGACGATCGACAACAACCAGACGAAGTTCACCCACATCAGAGACCGCGTGTATCCGATCAGGTCGCGGAAGACACGATGATGGCTCAGCCATTGCGAGAAGATGATCAGGAAGCTGAGCACGAACGCGAACAGCTCCACCCCGTGGCTGCGCAGAATGTCGATGAACTGCGCACTCTCGTCGGGGTCTGCCAGTTCCACCAACGGGAGGATCAGCAGTGTCGCGGCGATCGCGACCACAGCGTCACTGAAGTTGACCAATCTGTCGAATCCGCGTTCGTATTCCATGTCAGCATTGTGCCTCTCGCGGGAGTACCGTCCGGAGGATGTCCGACCGACGCACTCTGACCACCGGCCGAGTGGTGTTCCTCGTTGTTGCTGCGGCGGCACCGATGGCGGCCATGATCGGCAACGTGCCGCTGGCGCTGATCCGCGGCAACGGAGCCGGTTTGCCGGCGGCCTACGCTGTCAGCGCTGTTGTGCTGCTGTGCTTCTCGGTGGGGTTTGCGGCCATCAGCCAGCAGGTCTACAGCACCGGGGCCTTCTACACGTACATCGGTCTCGCGCTGGGGAAGCCGCCAGGGGTCGCTGCCGCATATGTCGCAGTTGTCGCGTATACCTCGCTGGCATGCGGACTTTCGGGAGCATTCGGGTATTTCACCCACCTGGTTTTCGCAGATTCCGGCATCGACATTCCGTGGTGGGTCTTCACGGCAGCGGCCGTGGCGATCGTCGCGTTCCTGGGTTTCCGAAATGCCGACCTCTCGGCGAAGGTGCTGGGCACCCTGATGGTGCTCGAATTCGCCTTCCTCACCGTCTTCAACGTCCTGGTGGTGAGCGAGAAGGGAACCGCGGCACTTCCCCTCGAGTCCTTCACCCCCACACAGGTCTTCTCGGGATCTGTCGGAATCGCCATGATGTTCGCGTTCTCGAGCTTCATCGGGTTCGAGTCCGCCGCGTTGTACGGCGAGGAAACCAAGGATCCCCGGCGCAGCATCCCGCGCGCGACATTCATCGCTGTCTCGCTCATCGCAGTCTTCTACGTGCTGACGAGTTGGATCATCGTCGGTGCCTCGGGTGGCGTCGATGCCCCGATATTGGCCGAGACCGAACTGGGGAACCTGTTGTTCACTCTGGCGCAGCAGTACGGCGGAACGGTGCTGTACGACGGTACCGCGGTGCTGCTGTGCACCAGTGTGCTCGCCTCGTATCTGGCCGTGCACAACGCTGCCAGTCGTTACCTCTTCGCTCTCGGGCGTGAGCGCGTACTTCCGGTGCGTCTCGGCGGAATTCACCCCAAGCATTCGAGTCCACATGTCGGCAGTATCACCGCCTCGGTCGTTGCCACGGTGGCGTTGACGGTGTTCGCGGTGACCGGTGCAGACCCGTACTTGATCTACGCAGCCGGTGCCATCGGTCTCGGCACATTGGGGGTGATTGCGCTGCAGGCCGCGGCCGCGTTGTCGGTGGTGGTGTTCTTCATCGGGCATCCCGACTTCTCGCTGTGGCGCACCGCGATTGCTCCCGGCATCGGCTTCGCCGGATTCATGACCGGATTGGTGCTCGCCGGAACGAATTACAGCACCCTGACCGGTTCGGATTCCGCGATCGTCAATGCGATACCGGTGGTGTTGATCCTCGCCGCGATTCTCGGAGTGCTGGTGGCACTGCGCATCCGGCGCACCGACCCGAAGACCTACGAGGGGATTGCCGCGGCCTACATGCGTCAGTGATCGGCGTCTCTTCGGGCTTCGAGCAGCCTGAGCCAGATCTCGGACACCGTCGGGTACGACGGCACCGCATGCCACAGGTCGTCGAGGGAAACCTTGCCCACGATGGCGACCGTGGCCGCATGGACCAACTCCGCCACACCTGGCCCGACGAAGGTCGCGCCCACGATCGTGTCGGTAGCGCGGTCTATCACCAGTTGCGCATGGCCTGTGTAATCGTCCTGTTGGAGAGACGAACCCGCGACGGCGATATCACGTGCCACTGTCTCGACATCGATGCCTGCCTCACGCGCATCGGCTTCGGTGAGCCCGACCGAGGCCAGTTCCAGAGGCGTGAACACCACCTGGGGAACCTGCCCGTGATCTGCCGATGCGCGAAACCTCTTGTGATCGAGTGGCTTTCCCTCGGCCCGGGCCGCAATGACATCCCCGGCCACCCGGCCCTGGTACTTCCCCATGTGCGTGAGCGGGGCGCGGCCGTTGACGTCGCCCACGGCGTAGAGCCACTCGTGGCCGGGAACGCTCAGATGATCATCGACTTCGATGGAGTGTCCGTCCTCGAGCCCGAGCCTCGACAAGCCGAGGTCCGAACTCGCCGGACGACGCCCCGCTGCAACGAGAACCTCATCGGCCGCGATGTCCTTCCCATCGACGGTCAGGGTCACCGGGCCACCGTGGATACGTCCGAAGCCGGTGTCGGCAGGATTCTCTCGGGACACCGACTCGAGGGAGGCGTCGAACATGATCGACGCGCCGCGCTGGGTCAATGCATCCGCGACGAGTTCGCTGGCGAACGGCTCCGAACCTGCCAGCAGGGACGAGCCGCGCACGATCATCGTCACTTTCGCCCCGAGTGAGAGCAACCAGGTGGCCGCCTCCGAGGCGACGACGCCACCGCCGATGATCGCGATGTGAGCCGGGGTCTCGTGAATATTGGTGGCGTCGCGGGAGATCCACGGCAGAGCGTCCCGCAGACCAGGAACCTCGGGGATCGACGCCGTGGTCCCGGTGGCCAGAATGACGGCGTGTCGAGCGGTCAGGGTGCGTCCATCGACCTCGACGGTCTTGGTCCCGGTGATACGTCCGTGGCCGCGGATGACCGAGATGCCCACCGACTCGGCCCACGTCACCTGTGAGGAATCGTCGAGGCCGTGGGTATAGGACTCGCGCCTGGCCAGAACGGCGTCGGCATCGAGGGGGCTCTCACCCACCAGTTCCTTGACGCCGGGCATGTTCCGTGCGGTGTCGAGGACCTCGCTGGGACGCAACAGCGCCTTGCTGGGCATGCACGCCCAGTAGGAACATTCGCCGCCGAGGAGTTCGTGTTCGATGATCACAGCGGTGCGGTCACTGCCCTGAATGGCGTACTGGGCGGCATTCTCACCGACCGGGCCACCGCCGATGACGATGACATCGAATTCCGAACTCTCTGTGGCCATAGCTCCACAGTGACATAGGCTCGCCGTTTATGGCGACCACTCGGAACAAGATTCTGATCAGCGGCGCGAGTTCGGGGCTGGGTGAGGAAATGGCCAGACGGTTTGCCGCCATGGGCCGAGACCTTGCGCTCTGTGCCCGGCGGGTCGAGCGACTCGACGAGCTTCGCGTCGAGTTGATGCACCAGAACCCGAACATCACCGTGTCGGTTCGGGCACTCGACGTCACCGACCACGACGCCGTGATCGAGGTCTTCGGCACGCTCCGAGACGAGCTCGGCGGCCTCGACCGCGTCATCGTCAATGCCGGGCTCGGCAAGGGCGCGAAAATCGGTACCGGGCGCGCCGAGGCCAACCTGCAGACCGCGCGCACCAACTTCATCGGTGCCCTGTCCCAGTCCGAGGCCGCACTCGCGATGTTCCGCGAGCAGAAGCACGGGCATCTGGTCCTGGTCTCGTCGATCAGCGCGGACAGAGGTCTGCCGGGCGCGAAGGCCACCTATTCGGCGAGCAAGGCCGCGGTCGCCTCGCTGGGAGAATCGCTGGCCACCGAACTGGCTCGAACCGACATCGCCGTCACCACGTTGCTGCCGGGTTTCATTGCCACCGAGATGTCTGCCAAAGCAGGCGACAACGCGGCCCTCACAGCCACTTTGGACGCGGGGGTCTCCGCGATGGTCGACGCGATCGAGAGCGAGACTCGACGAGCCGCGCTACCCGGTCTCAAGTGGCGGGGCATCGACGCGGCGCTGCGGTTCCTGCCGAATGCGCTGACCGATCGACTGGTGTAGTTATTGCAGGTAGCCCTACCAGGGTGTACCGGCCAGGTCTCTCGTCGCGAGAGCGCGCTGTACGGCCGAGGCGAGCTCGGCGCTCGACCCGGCCACGGTGTCGTCGGTGCAGACCAGCGAGAGGGTGTAGTTGCCGTTCATTCGGCAGATGTAGGTCGACATCCTCGTCGTCGTCGACGCACCCGAGGGGTCGGGGTGGATGGCCCGAGTGGCCAGGCCGCAGGATCGGTGCGGGCCGAGGGTGGAGACGGCGTCGGGAATATCGCCGATGTTGGAGCACAACACTTCTCCGCGTCCCGGGGTCGAGGTCAGCTTCGCGGCCAGGCGAAGGGGAAGCAGCTGAACGATCTCGGGTGGATACCCGGCCGGTGCCCCGACGGGGGCTCCGAAGGCGGCCTTGCATGCGGCCCTGATGGTTACCGGTGAATCGTCACCCCGGACGGCGACGGTGGCCATGCCGATCGAGTTGGCGTCGCCGGTTGCCGTCCGGAAGGGGATGTCGACGGTCACCGCAGGTGATCCGAGTTCGCTCATCGTGGCGGCGACGATCGAGACGAACAGCGAGTTGGCCGAGCCTCCGGCGTGCACGGCAGCCGAATCCCATTCTGCGGCAGCGATGTCGAGTATCACGGAGTGAGTACGGCGCGCTTGGTGCGGGCGAGTGCCGCCGGTGTCGGCGGCAAGGAATGCACGTAGTTCGCCTCGGGCCTTCGTGCTGACCCACAACCTCGCTGTCGCGGCGATGGATTTTCCCAGGACGGTCACAAGCATCGAGAGCGCGTCTTTCACATCCGAGCCGGGCCGAGCGAGGGGGACGTGTACCGATGTATCCGAGAACGCTTGCGCCGCGGCATCTATGAGCTCGCGAGCATCGGCGAGTGCGTGTGAGCAGACCAGAGACACCACGGTCCCGCCGCCCGAAACTCCAGCGGCCGTCAATCGCCAACCGGGCCCGAACTGAGGGTCGAGTTCGAGATCGGCCTGCACATCGGCCCACCCGATGATGTCCTCGACCGCGTCGGCGGCGTACTCGAGTGGCAGCGTCTGCGAGGACGCCTCCCATCGAAGACGAGCGCCGGGAATGCGGGGCTTTCCGACTCGGCGGCCCAGCTGCCCGCGGGCCAGTCTTGCGTGC
This sequence comes from Rhodococcus sp. MALMAid1271, assembly GCF_049195265.1. NCBI lineage: Bacteria > Bacillati > Actinomycetota > Actinomycetes > Mycobacteriales > Nocardiaceae > Rhodococcus > Rhodococcus sp. MALMAid1271. The sequence goes on from NZ_JBMIRQ010000044.1 coordinate 45,567, forward strand.
ACTGCGTCGAGTTCGTGCCGGCTCAGGGTGTCGGGGGTGCGCCAGATTCCCTGCAGCGCAATGGGGAAACCGTAGCCACGGTGCGTCCGGAGGAAGATCTCGTCGATCACCGACAGACGCGTCGATCTCACGTGCTCGGGTTGCCGTGTCGTCCCGCGCCCGATACGAACTTGCTCGCGCCTGCGAGCGCGTCGGCGGTGATCGAGATGGCGCCGTGCCGGAACTCGTTCTTCAGGGCGGACTCCTCGTCCAGGCCGTCCTGCTCCAATACGGACAGTCGATCCTCGCGCATACAGGTCTGCGGCAGCAGGGCGAGTTCGGCGGCCAGGGCCTCGGCCTCGGAGCGCGCCCGCCCCACCGGAACGACGCGGGTGACCAGTCCGATGTTCGCGGCCTCGTGCGCATCGACGGCGCGTCCGGTGAGGATCATGTCCATCGCGCGGCCGGTGCCGATGATGCGCGGCAATCTCACTGTGCCGCCGTCGATCAGAGGTACACCCCAGCGGCGGCAGAACACGCCGAACGTCGCGTCGTCCTCGGCGATGCGTAGATCGCACCACAGGGCGAGTTCGAGTCCGCCTGCAACGGCATATCCGGAGACGGCGGCGATGACCGGCTTGGACAACCGCATTCGCGTCGGTCCCATCGGGCCGTCGCCGTGTTCGGTCGCATGGTTCGAGCGGGATGTACCCAGCGCCGCGAGATCGGCTCCCGAGCAGAACGTGCCGCCCTCGCCCCACAGGACGGCCACCGCGGCCGATTCGTCGGCATCGAACTGCTCGAATGCCTGGATCAGTTCCTGGGCGGTGGGGCCGTCGACCGCGTTCCGCACTTCCGGGCGCGAGAGGACGATCGTGGTGACGGGGCCTGATCGTTCGATCCGTACCGGCATGTGTGAACCCTACTCGAGTACCCTTGCGTGAAGCAATGAATCAGTGCTTCAATCCTTGAGTGCCCTACAGACGAACCCCCGCGGTGCAAGCCCGCCTCGACGCCGGTCGCGGGAAACTGTTCGCGGCCGCCATCGAGGTGCTCTCGACCAAGGGGTACGCGGGCCTGTCGGTTGCATCGGTCGCGGCGGCAGCAGGGGTGTCCGCAGGCAGCGTGTACACCCACTTCGAAGACAAGGCGGACTTGGTGGTCGCCATCTTTCGTGAGGTCTGCAGCCGAGAGGTCGACGCAGTGGTCGCCGTTGCCGGGCACGGCAGCACCGCCGAGCGAGTGACGGCAGTGGTGCAGACGTTCGCCGGACGCGCCATGAAGAATCGGACGATGGCGTACGCCCTGCTCGCCGAGCCGGTGGACCCGATCGTCGACGCCGAACGCCTGGTCTTCCGCCGGAAATTCACCGATGCCTTCGCCGACGCGATCGCGTCCGGTATCGCAGCCGGAGAGATTCCCGATCAGGACGCGTCGATCTCCGCTGCAGGTCTCGTCGGTGCCGTCGGCGAGGTGCTGGTCGGGCCGTTGTCCTCCCCCCAATCCATGGATCCGGTTCCGGGTCTGGTTGCACTGTCGCTGCGCGCGTTAGGAGTTCGAGATGGACACACATGAGGTTTTCAACCAGGCGATCGACCTGATTCCGTACGACGTGTCCGAGGACGCGTCGATGCTCGACGGACTCGAGCGCGGCGGCGGCGCTTGGGCGCTCGACGAGGTTCGTCGACTGGGGGTACTCGCCGGTGGTGCGAAGGCCCAGGACTGGGGCCGGCTCGCCAACGAGAATCCGCCGGTGCTGAAGACTCACGATCGCTACGGGCACCGGATCGACGAGGTCGAGTTCCATCCGCACTGGCACGATCTGATGACCGTCGCCGTCGAGCACGGACTGCACGCCAGCCCGTGGACCGATGATCGGGTGGGCACACACGTCGCTCGCGCCGCGAAATTCTATGTCTGGGGCCAGACCGAGGCCGGGCACATGTGCCCCATTTCGATGACCTACGCCGTCGTTCCGGCCCTGCGGCACAACCCCTCCCTGGCAGCGCAATACGAGCCGTTGCTCGCGGCGCGAGAGTACGACTTCGGGTTGCGCGTACCGTCCGAGAAGCGCGGACTGATCGCCGGTATGTCGATGACCGAGAAGCAGGGTGGATCCGACGTCCGCAGCAACACCACCACCGCCACCCCGTCGTCGGATGGCACGTACTCCATCGTCGGCCACAAGTGGTTCACGTCCGCGCCGATGTCGGACATGTTCCTCACACTCGCGCAGGCCCCGGGTGGGCTGTCGTGCTTCATGCTGCCGCGCGTGCTGCCCGACGGCACTCGCAACCGAATGCACCTGCAGCGGTTGAAGGACAAGCTGGGCAACAAGTCGAACGCGTCCGGTGAGCTCGAGTACCACGGGGCGACGGGATGGCTCGTCGGCGAAGAGGGCCGCGGCGTCCCCACCATCATCGAGATGGTCAACATGACCAGATTGGACTGCGTCATCGGGTCGGCGGCGGGCATTCGGAACGCCACCGTCCGCGCGGTCCATCACGCGCGGCACCGAGCGGCCTTCGGCGCGCAGCTGATCGATCAGCCGTTGATGCGAAACGTGCTGGCGGACCTGACCATCGAATCCGAGGCCGCCACCGCCGCGATGATGCGCCTGGCGCAGGCCACCGACGGCTCGGCCCGCGGCGACGAGCAGGAGAGCGCGCTGCGCCGAATCGCGTTGGCAGTCACCAAGTACTGGGTGTGCAAGCGGGCACCGGCCCACGCTGCCGAGGCGCTCGAATGCCTCGGCGGCAACGGCTTCGTCGAGGAATCGGGGATGCCGAGGTTGTTCCGCGAATCACCGTTGATGTCCATCTGGGAAGGCTCGGGCAACGTCGCCGCGCTCGACTCCCTCCGCGCGCTGGCCCGTCAACCAGACAGCGTCGAGGCATTCTTCGGTGAAATCGGTCAGGCCGCGGGTGCGGATTCTCGGTTGGACGACGCCATCGCACACGTCGGCAAAGAGCTGTCCGACACTTCCGACATGGAATACCGAGCGAGGCGAGTCGTCGAACTGATGGCCCTGACCTTCCAAGGTGCCCAACTGGTGATGCACGGCGATCCTGCTGTCGCCGATGCCTTCTGCGCCAGCCGGCTCGACCGTGACTGGGGCATCGCCTTCGGCACGCTACCTGCCGGCGTCGACACTGCGGCGGTGTTGTCGCGGGTGTGAGTGCGCGAATCGCCAGGTGAGCAGGCTCAGACCGCTCGGCCCCGCTGTGCCCGGTACCAGCGCACCAGGGAATCGGTGGACGAATCCGATTGCACAGCGGGCGCTTCGGCGTCGGTGAGAACCGGGGTCAGTTCGAGGGCCTGAGTCTTCCCCAGTTCGACACCCCACTGATCGTAGGAGTCGATGCCCCAGATCACGCCCTCGACGAAGACCTGATGCTCGTACAGTGCGATCAGTTGGCCGACCACCGAAGGCGTGAGCCGCGGAGCGAGAATCGAGGTGGAGGGGCGATTGCCTGGCATTACCTTGTGCGGCACCACATCTGCCGGTGTGCCCTCGGCGGCGATCTCCTCGGCGGTCTTGCCGAAGGCCAATACCTTGGTCTGTGCGAAGAAGTTGCTCATCAGCAGATCGTGCATCGAGCCGCTGCCGTCGCGAGTCGGCAGATCGTCGGTGGGCTCGGCGAATCCGATGAAGTCGGTCGGCACCAAACGTGTTCCCTGGTGCAGCAATTGGTAGAACGCGTGCTGGCCGTTGGTGCCCGGTTCGCCCCAGAATATTTCGCCGGTGGCCGTGGTGACAGGGGAGCCGTCGGCCTTGACGGACTTTCCGTTCGACTCCATGGTCAGCTGCTGCAGGTAGGCCGCGAAGCGGGACAGGTCATTGGAATACGGCAGTACCGCCCGGGTCTCCGCGCCGAAGAAGGAGCTGTACCACAGGCCGATCAAGCCCAGTAGAACCGGCGCGTTCTCGGCCAGCGGTGTGGTGCGGAAGTGTTCGTCGATCGAATGGAAACCGTCGAGGAATTCGCCGAATGCCTCCTTGCCGACGACGGCCATGACCGACAGGCCGATGGCGGAATCGACGGAGTAGCGTCCGCCGACCCAGTCCCAGAAGCCGAACATGTTGGCGGTGTCGATGCCGAAGTCCGCCACGCGTTCGGCGTTGGTCGATACCGCGACGAAGTGCTTGGCGACGGCGTCCTCACCGAGAGCATCGACCAGCCAGCGTCGAGCTCCGGTCGCATTCGTCAGTGTTTCGAGTGTGGAGAACGTCTTCGAAGCGATGATGAACAGCGTCGACGCCGGATCGAGTCCGTCGAGCGCCGCGACGAGATCGGCAGGGTCGACGTTCGAGACGAACTTCGCCGAGATACCGGCGTCGGCGTAGTGGCGGAGTGCGTTGTAGACCATGACCGGTCCGAGGTCTGATCCACCGATTCCGATGTTGACGACGGTGGATATCTTTTCGCCGGTAGCGCCGACCCATTCACCCGATCGCACTCTGTCGGTGAATTCGCCCATGGCCGTGAGCACTTCGTGCACGTCGGAGACGACGTTCTGACCGTCGACGGTCAACGATGCATCGGCAGGAAGACGCAGCGCGGTGTGCAGAACGGCGCGGTCTTCCGAGGTGTTGATGTGCTCGCCCGCGAACATGGCGTCGCGCTTGCCTTCGACATCGGCGGTACGTGCAAGCTCGAGGAGCAGTTCGATGGTCTCGCGAGTGATTCGGTGCTTGCTGTAGTCGATATGCAGATCCGCAGCGTCGACGGTGAAGCTGCGGCCTCGGTCCGCGTCGTCGGCGAACAGCGACCGAAGATGAGTATCGGCGATCGCGGAGTGGTGATCGGTCAGCTTCTGCCAGGCATCCGTGCCGGTGATATCGACGCTCATATCGATCAACAGTAGTGCCGGGCACAGTCGCGCGCTCGTCGTTCCTCGTTTGCATCCGACGCTGCGGAGGCATCATGGGGGTATGGACCAACGTGCATTGATCGAATCGATTCCGGCAAAACTGTGGATCGGCGGGAGGGCCGTCGACGCCGAGGGAGGCAAGACCTTCGCGGTCAACGATCCGGCCACCGGCAGGCCGTTGACCGAGGTGGCCGATGCGTCACCGGCGGACGCGATGACCGCACTCGACGCCGCCGCTGCGGCGCAGAAGAGCTGGGCGAGCACACCGGCTCGCGAACGCAGTGAGATTCTGCGCGCGGCATTCGAGAAGGTCACCGAACGCGCCGACGACATCGCGCTCCTGATGACCCTGGAAATGGGCAAGGCTCTCGCCGAATCCAAGGCAGAAGTGAAGTACGGTGCCGAGTTCTTCCGGTGGTTCGCCGAAGAAGCTGTGCGCATCGGCGGGCGCTATACCCCGGCCCCGGCGGGCAACGGTCGAATACTGGTCACCAAAGCTGCGGTCGGACCGGTGCTGGCGATCACCCCGTGGAACTTCCCGTTGGCGATGGGCACCCGCAAGATCGGGCCCGCCCTGGCCGCCGGTTGCACCATCGTGGTGAAGCCGGCGAGTGAGACCCCGCTGACAATGCTGCTGCTCGCGCAGATCTTCGACGAGGTCGGGCTGCCGCCGGGCGTGCTGTCGGTGCTCACGACCTCGAAGTCCGGCGCTGTCACCGGCCCCCTGCTCGCAGACCCGCGGTTGCGGAAGCTGACGTTCACCGGCTCGACGGGCGTCGGCAAATCCCTGGTCGAGAAGTCCGCGACCCGGCTGCTGCGGACCTCGATGGAGTTGGGCGGCAACGCACCACTGGTGGTGTTCGACGACGCCGATATCGACGATGCCGTGGACGGCGCGATGCTCGCCAAGATGCGTAACGGCGGCGAGGCCTGCACCGCGGCCAATCGCCTGCACGTGCACAACAGCGTGCGGGAGGAGTTCACCACCAAGCTGGTGGCGAGGATGTCCGAGATGAAGCTGGGGGCAGGGGTCGACCCGGACACCAAGCTCGGACCACTGATCAACGCCGATCAGCTCGAGACCGTGCAGGAACTGGTCGACGACGCGGTGCAGAAGGGGGCGACGGTGGCTCTCGGCGGCAGCGCACCGGGCGGGGACGGATATTTCTACCCGGCGACCGTGCTCACCGACGTCCCGGCCGATGCCCGGATTCTGAAGGAAGAGGTGTTCGGCCCGGTCGCACCGATCGTCGGCTTCGACACCGAGCAGGAGGGCATCGATGCGGCCAACGACACCGAGTACGGGCTGGCCTCGTATATCTACACCGAGAATCTCGACCGGGCACTGCGGGTGGCGGAGGCCATCGACAGTGGCATGGTGGGCGTCAACCGCGGAGTCATCTCGGACGCGGCCGCGCCGTTCGGTGGTGTGAAGGAATCCGGATTCGGACGTGAGGGTGGATCCGAAGGAATCGAGGAATACCTCGAGACCAAGTACATCGCGCTGAAGTGAGTTACCGACGGTTGGGCGTGCAGCGCTCGCGCCCAACCGGAGGGTGGATCAGTGGCCGAGACGTCCGCGCCCGAGACGGAGCAGGAGCATGGCCAGCGTGTGGCCTTCCTGACCGAGGCTGCTGAAACGCTCGAGGACCTTCATCTCGCGGCTGTGCACCAGGCGTGGTCCACCGGAGGCCATGCGAGTGCGTCCGATCATCTGGGAAACCTCGGAGCGGCGCTTGATGGCTGCCAAGATCTCGGCGTCGAGACGGTCGATTTCCTGGCGCAGATCGTTGATCTCGGCCTCGCTGGACGGCACTGCAATGTCTGAATCGATCTTCGTCGTCATGGCCATCGTCTCTCCTCGGGTCACATCTTGGATCGTTGCGTCGTCCGGCACCGTTACACCTCTCGTATTCGGAACTGCATCGCCAATGGGCTCGGTTCCCAGCTCCAATATCCGGCGAGGTTCATCGAGCACCCCGCCTGGAACCAGGGGCGTCACATCTACCGACAGGTTCCTGTAGGTGCGGCCGAACAGCGGCTGACCCGACGTAGGCAATGCCGTACGGTTTTTTCGATCACCGATCCAGTGTGCCATGGGCCGACCGTCCTGAAAAGTCGTCCGAACAGCTGGGAACCGCGAGATATGGGATTGTCGGTGTGCGCCGGTAACGTGACCAGACGATGAACACATTCCTCCACGGCCTCGAGTCCCGTAAGAACACCGCGTCCGATGCGCTGCTGGAAGGGCTCAATCCCCAGCAGCGTGAGGCCGTTGTGCACACGGGGTCCCCGCTGCTCATCGTGGCCGGAGCCGGTTCCGGGAAGACGGCGGTGCTCACGCGTCGCATCGCCTATCTGCTCGCCGAGCGGGGAGTGTCACCCGGCCAGGTGCTGGCCATCACGTTCACCAACAAGGCCGCCGCCGAGATGCGTGAGCGAGTCGCGGGATTGGTGGGGCCGCGGGCCAACTCGATGTGGGTATCGACCTTTCACTCGAGTTGCGTGCGCATTCTGCGTGCACAGGCAGCGCTGCTGCCCGGCCTGAACTCGAACTTCTCGATCTACGACGCGGACGACTCGCGGCGGTTGCTGACGATGATCTCCAAGGATCTGCAGATCGACACCAAGAAGTTCTCGGCGCGGCTGCTCTCGACTGCGATCTCCAATCTCAAGAACGAACTGATCGCCCCGGACAAGGCAGCGCAGGACGCCGACGGCGATCCCGCAGAGTTGCCCCGGCTCGTCGCCAAGGTGTACGGCATCTACCAACAGCGGCTACGTGCCGCCAATGCAATGGACTTCGACGATCTGATCGGCGAAACGGTCGGAGTCCTCCAAGCCTTCCCGCAGGTCGCGCAGTACTACCGGCGACGTTTCCGGCACGTTCTGGTCGACGAGTACCAGGACACCAACCACGCCCAGTACATGCTGGTTCGGGAGTTGGTCGGCACTGCCGACGCCGACGGCGCACTCGAGGGCACCGTCGCGCCGGGGGAACTGTGTGTGGTGGGCGATGCCGATCAGTCCATCTACGCCTTCCGCGGTGCCACCATCCGCAATATCGAGGAGTTCGAGCGCGACTACCCCGACGCTCGCACCATTCTGCTCGAGCAGAACTACCGGTCGACCCAGAACATTCTCTCGGCCGCCAACGCCGTCATTTCCCGCAATATCGGTCGCCGCGAGAAGAAGCTGTGGACCGACACCGGCGAAGGCGAGTTGATCGTCGGATATGTTGCCGACAACGAGCACGACGAGGCGTCGTTCGTGGCGTCGGAGATCGATCGACTCGTCGACCGCGGGGATGTGCGCTTCGACGAGGTCGCGGTGTTCTACCGCACCAACAACTCCTCGCGTGCGCTCGAGGAGATCTTCATTCGACTGGGGTTGCCCTACAAGGTGGTCGGCGGCGTCCGATTCTACGAGCGCAAGGAAGTTCGAGACCTGGTCGCGTATCTGCGGGTGCTGTCCAACGAGGACGACACCGTCAGCATGAGACGCATCCTCAACACTCCGCGCCGAGGTATCGGTGACCGTGCCGAGGCGTGCGTCGCCGTCCACGCCGAGCAACGAGAGATCAGCTTCTCCCGTGCTCTGCACGATGCGGCCGCCGGGAAAGTGGCGTTGCTCAACTCGCGCCAGCAGAAGCTGATCGCACAGTTCATGGAATTGCTCGAAGAACTGCGCGCCGTGCTCACCGCGACCGACGGCGACGGAAACGACATCGCAGACATCGGTGACGTCGTCGAAGCAGTTCTCGATCGCACCGGATACCGCGCCGAGCTCGAAGCGAGCAGTGACCCGCAGGACGGTGCGCGCCTGGACAACCTCAACGAACTCGTCAGCGTGGCCAGGGAATTCACGTCCGAGGCGCGAAATCAAGCGGCGGTGGCGGCAGAAGCCCTGGAAACCGGTGACGACGACGCCGGTGATGAGCAGGGTGGCGTCGACGGCCTGGCGGAGCCGGGTTCGCTCGCGGCGTTCCTCGAACGAGTGTCTCTGGTGGCCGATACCGATCAGATCCCCGACTCGGGCACCGGCGTCGTCACCCTGATGACTCTGCACACCGCGAAGGGTCTGGAATTTCCGGTCGTCTTCGTCACCGGTTGGGAGGACGGCCAATTCCCCCATATGCGGGCACTGGGCGATCCGAACGAACTGTCCGAGGAACGACGGCTGGCCTACGTGGGAATCACTCGGGCCAGGCAGCGGCTCTATCTGACGCGGGCCATCATGCGATCGGCCTGGGGGCAGCCCATTGCCAACCCGGAATCACGCTTCTTGCAGGAAGTTCCGCAGCACCTGATCGATTGGCGACGTGAGGATCCAGGTACCGGGGGCGGCCGCGCAATCGGTGGCGGCAGGTCCGGCAGCTACGGATCGGGTAGCGGTTACGGCTCGAACAGCTACGGCTCCAACGGTTACGGCTCGAACAGCTACGGCGGATCCTCGTCGCGTGGCCAGAGCTCGTCACCCAGCTTCGGTGCGGCCAAGGGACGGAACTCGAATCTCGTTCTGGCGGTAGGGGATCGGGTCAGTCACGACAAGTACGGGCTCGGTACGGTGCTGGAATCGACAGGGGCCGGAGTCAAGGCGATGGTGTTGATCGATTTCGGCTCGGCGGGACGGGTCAAGATGATGCTCATCGGCGGCGTTCCGATGACCAAGCTGTAGAAGATCCGGAAACCAAAAAACCGGCCCTGTGAAAGCGGGTCCGGTTCGATTGTGCCGTGGGTGATGTTGCTGGAGAAATTCAGTCCATCTCGGGGCCGAGAGAGATTCCGCGGGATGCCAGCCAGGGGAGCGGATCGATCTTGACCTCGCCCGGGAGATGGACCTCGAAGTGCAGATGCGGGCCGGTGGAGAAGCCGCGATTGCCCATGCGCGCGATCTGATCGCCTGCCATGACCTCTTGCCCGACGGTGACCAGCGAACTGTCGATGTGGCCGTAGACGGTGATAGTGCCGTTGGCGTGCAGCAGGCGTACCCACATACCGAAACCTGCCGCCGGACCCGAGTCGATGACCTTGCCGTCGGCGACGGCGTAGATCGGTGTTCCGATCGAGTTGGCGATGTCGACACCGGCGTGAAGTACGCCCCACCGGGTGCCGAAGTTGGAGGTGTAGGTGCCCTGCGCGGGGAGAGCGAACAGCGGCCGACGGGCAGCGGCCTCACGGGCAGCTCGTTCGTCGCTGAAGCGCTGGCCCTTGGCGAGCAAGTCGTTGAACTGGCTCAAATCGGCCGGTGCAGCGACGCTGAGGATCTGCGGTGCCTGCGAAGGCGTCGCGCTCGAGGAGTCGTCTGCCAGCTCGACACTCTGCGGGGCGGTGGTGGCAGCGACCGCAGCTGCGGCCGGCGCTTCGCCTGCGGCGAGTGCGTACTCGGAGGTGGACACGTCGGCGTGCGAGTCATGGTTGACCACGGCCTGACCCGCCGCTACGACAGCGCCTGCGGCCACTGCGAGAACGGCAGCTCGGCCCTTGAGTGCAGTGGGGGGAAGCGGGATCCGGTGTGCGCCGCCGCGACGGGCCACCGGGGCTACGTCGCCAGTGGTTGCGAGCGCGGTGACGACGGTCGGTGACTCGTCGGCTGCTGCGATATCTCGCGGTGTCTCGACGCGCTCGGTCTCGATGTACTCGGTCTCGACGGGCCGGTACGAGGTGTAGGAGTAGGCAGTGCTGGCGTACGTGGGCTCGGATGGAGCCTCGTCGTACGGAATTTCGTCGTACGGAATTTCTTCGTACGGTGCAGCGTGGAACAGCGCCGGTTCGAACCCTGCCGGATCGAACGGGGCCTCGGGTGCGGGCTCGTAGCTGTAGACCGTGGTCGCTTCGTCAGCCGAAGGTCGAGAAAAACGGCTGGAGGTGAAGGACGCGCGGTGATGCTGCAAGACCTACAACCTCCATTATCCGTGATCCGGCTGTTACTGAAAGACTCGGCAGACGGTAACGAAATGATTGCGAGACGCGCAAGTTAACGGACCAAACTGCGTTCATATGTGAGATGGCTCACAGGACGACCAGCGGTTCCGTCGTGACGCGCCACATCAGTAGGTCGGCCACGCGTTGTCATCGGATCGTGATCGGCGAGCATCGAATCCGAGGCACGCTGTCACAGTAGCGGTTCACGGGCCGATCGAGCCGATACCGTGATCCGAATGCCGACTCCGACCTTCGACGACTCGTCCGCCGACCGCGCAGAGCGTGCCGAACCGCAACGAATCGAGCCGCAGGATCAGCCCTACGGCAGAGCGGACGATCCGTCCCCGACCTCGAGGATCGTCGTCGGCGTCGTACTCGCTCTGCTCGCCGCGGGCGCTGCGGTCACGGCCCAGCTGATCGGTGTGGTCGACAGCGCCGACGGCTCGCCGGTGGGAAGTGGTGCCGCCTCCGCAGCGATCGTCGCGATCACGCTTGCAGTCCTGGTCGCCGTTCTCGCGGCGGCAGGGGCCGCTACCGGGCGCATCGAATTCGCAGCCGCACTCCTGGCCGGATACGGGGCGGTGGCACTCGGCCTGACCCTGCTCGACCTCGCGCTGTTGTCGGATCCGATCGACGCGAACAGGCTCGAGCTCTTCCGTCCACTGAGCGCCGCCACCCTCGACGCCACCGTCGGTGCCCAGGTTCTGCTCGTCGGTCATGCTGCGTCGGTTCTGGCCGGTCTTGCGGGGTGGTCTGCGGTGCACCGCGCCGGGCTCGGTGACGGGTACGGCCATTCGGTGTACTCCGAACACGTGGGGCGCGCGGTCGCGGGTCGGGTGGGTCCGCTGCTCGGGATCCTGCTCGGCGCATTCGGAGCGCTGGCGGCCGTCGCCGCGTTTTCTTCGCTGTACCGCTCGGACGATCCGGTGGTGATCGTGACGGCCGTGGTGGAGTCGCCGGTCTTCGTCGCGGTGGGCTCCGCGGTAGTCGGCATCTCGGTGTTGGTGGTGGCTGCGTCCGCTCTGGCGTCGTTGTCTCCGCCGGTGGCGGCAGGCGCGTCCGCCGGCGCCGGGCTCGGAATGCTCGGGTTCGCGGGAGTGGGTCTGCTGGCCGGACTGAGCGCCGGTGACCGGATCGGTGCCGGGCCCGGCGCGTATCTGGGCACCGCCGCGGGACTCGGACTGCTGATCTGCGGCGCTGTACTCGTACCCGTCGCTGCGATCCGTGACGGCCGGGCGTTGGAGAGGGCGCAGCAGCGCGACAACGGGGTTCGCAGTGCCCGCAGCGTGGCCGGGCCAGGGGTGCTCCGATGGCATACCGCCACGGGTGGTGCGGGTGTTCTCGCGGGTGCATTGTTCGTTGTCGGATCCCTGCTGCCGATTCTCGAGACCGACTCGGGAACCGCCGTGCCACAGATCTTGGCCACCAGGGTGGTGTTGGTCGCCGGGTTCGTGCTGATTCTGGGCTCGGTGCCGCTGCTGTTCTCGGAGTTCGCTGCGGCAGCACGCCCGTTCGTGGCGCTGTTCTGGCTCGGTTCGGTGTCGGCAGCGGCCTCGGTGTTGCAATCGGTGGTTCTGGCCGAGGACGTGGACGGAGTCAGCGCCGGAACCGGCGCATTCGCGATCATCGCGGGCGTCGTGGCCGCGACGGTCACCGGGCTGTTGGCGCTGTTCGCCGGGTCGGCCGAACGCGATGATGTCGACACCTCCACCGATGCACGTACCGACGCCGTCGTGCTGGGTACCGGGTTGCTGGGCGCGGCGCTCCTCGCCGTCGGCCTGGCGCTGCCGCTGTATCGGGGCAGCGATGTCACGGCCGCAACCGTCACCGAGGTTCCGTGGGGCTGGGACACCTGGGGGCAGATGACGCTCGCCGTCGGGGTGCTCGTCGGTGCCGTCGTCGCCGCGCGCGCCCGGGCTGCGCGAGGCAGTGTTCTGCTTGCCGCCGCAGTGGTCGCGGGTCTCGTTCATCTCTCCTCGTGGCCGCTGACATCTGCGCGCGCCACCGATCCGCAGATGGGATCTGCCGTCCTGCCGTTGGTGGCGGGAATCGTCGTTCTCGGTGTCGCTGCGGCACTTTCGGCCCGCCGCGCCGATCGGTGACGGTCGTTGCATCGACAGCAGGGCGGTGAGATAGGCCACATAGCATGCATGCGCCCGATGCGCCGTCGGGGCACCTGGATAAAGTCCATGCTCAGACCCGCTCACACCCCTGGAGCGGGCGTCAACGTAGACGAGACGGTGAGCTGATGGATCTCTTCGAATACCAGGCGAAGGAATTGTTCGCCAAGCATGGCGTACCAACCTCCGCCGGTCGTGTCACCGACACGGTCGCCGGAGCAACAGAGATTGCCGAAGAAATCGGCAAGCCAGTAATGGTCAAAGCACAGGTCAAGGTCGGCGGTCGCGGTAAGGCCGGAGGCGTCAAGTACTCCAAGGACGTCGCAGCAGCCACCGAGAACGCAGAGTCGATTCTCGGACTCGACATCAAGGGCCACGTCGTGAAGAAGCTTCTCGTTGCAGAGGCCTCCGACATCGCCGAGGAGTACTACATCTCCTTCCTGCTCGATCGCACCAACCGCACGTACCTCGCGATGTGCTCGGTCGAGGGTGGCGTCGAGATCGAGGTGACGGCGGAGGAGAACCCCGACGCACTCGCACGTATCCCCGTCGACGCCGTCAAGGGTGTCGACCTCGCCTTCGCACGCGAGATCGCCGAGAAGGGCAAGCTGCCCGCCGAGGTGCTCGACGCCGCTGCGGTGACCATCCAGAAGCTGTGGGAGGTCTTCATCAACGAAGACGCCCTCCTGGTCGAGGTAAACCCGCTGGTTCGCACCCCCGACGATCAGATCCTCGCCCTCGACGGCAAGGTGACGCTCGACGCCAACGCAGACTTCCGTCAGTCCGGCCACGCCGAGTTCGAGGACAAGGACGCAGCCGATCCCCTCGAGGCCAAGGCCAAGGCGCACGACCTCAACTACGTCAAGCTCGACGGACAGGTCGGCATCATCGGAAACGGTGCCGGACTGGTCATGTCGACCCTCGACGTCGTCGCCTACGCAGGCGAGGCACACGGTGGCGTCAAGCCGGCCAACTTCCTCGACATCGGCGGCGGCGCTTCGGCAGAGGTCATGGCCGCAGGACTCGACGTCATCCTCGGCGACGAACAGGTCAAGAGCGTGTTCGTCAACGTCTTCGGCGGCATCACCTCCTGTGACGCAGTTGCCAACGGAATCGTCGGCGCACTGAAGAAGCTGGGCGACGATGCCAACAAGCCGCTGGTCGTCCGCCTCGACGGCAACAAGGTCGAAGAGGGCCGCAAGATTCTCGCCGACGCCGCGCACCCGCTGGTGACGCTCGCCGGAACCATGGACGAGGGCGCCGACAAGGCCGCCGAGCTGGCAGCGAAGTAGAGGAAACCATGTCAATCTTTCTGAACAAGGACAACAAGGTCATCGTCCAGGGCATCACCGGCGGCGAAGGCACCAAGCACACCGCCCTGATGCTCAAGGCCGGCACCCAGGTCGTCGGTGGCGTCAACGCACGCAAGGCCGGAACCACGGTCAAGCACGTCGATGCTCAGGGCAACGACATCGAATTGCCGGTCTTCGCTTCGGTTTCCGAGGCCATGGAAAAGACCGGAGCCGACGTGTCCATCGCGTTCGTGCCGCCGGCATTCTCCAAGGACGCCATCGTCGAAGCGATCGACGCCGAGATCCCGCTGCTCGTCGTCATCACCGAGGGCATCCCCGTGCAGGACTCCGCGTACGCGTGGGCCTACAACGTGGAGAAGGGCAAGAAGACCCGCATCATCGGACCGAACTGCCCCGGAATCATCACCCCCGGTGAGGCACTGGTCGGCATCACGCCCGCCAACATCTCGGGAACCGGCCCCATCGGCCTGGTCTCCAAGAGTGGCACGCTGACCTACCAGATGATGTTCGAGCTGCGCGATTTCGGCTTCTCGACCGCCATCGGCATCGGCGGCGACCCGGTCATCGGAACCACCCACATCGACGCCATCGAGGCGTTCGAGGCGGACCCCGAGACCAAGGTCATCGTCATGATCGGTGAGATCGGCGGCGACGCCGAAGAGCGTGCAGCCGACTACATCAAGGCCAACGTGACCAAGCCGGTCGTCGGCTACGTCGCAGGCTTCACCGCTCCCGAGGGCAAGACCATGGGCCACGCAGGTGCCATCGTCTCCGGCTCCTCGGGAACGGCACAGGCGAAGAAGGACGCGCTAGAGGCCGCAGGCGTCAAGGTCGGCAAGACGCCGTCCGAGACCGCTGCGCTCGCGCGCGAAATCCTGGAATCGCTGTCCGTCAAGTAGGACTCGTTTCGTGAGAAGCCCGCCACCGATTCGGTGGCGGGCTTTTTCGTGTCGGGTGAGCGGTGCTATCCGGGCGCGTGAATGGACCACTGCATACGTCTGGGCGCGGCGATGGCACATTCACGCGGCTCAACGGTGGCTACAGTGACCACCGTGCACAAGATATTCAGCATGGCGTTCAGTAGGGTCCATCCGCTCTACGTCACCAAGGTCGAGCGCAAAGGCCGGAAGAAAGCCGAGGTCGACGAGATCATTCGGTGGCTCACCGGATTCGATCAAGCGACTCTCGAGCACCATCTCGAGGTCGACACGACATTCGAGGACTTCTTCGCCGCGGCTGATCTGAACCCGAACGCGACGCTGATCACCGGAGTCGTCTGCGGAATTCGCGTCGAGAATGTCGAGGACCCGCTGATGAAGAAGATCCGACTACTGGACAAACTGATCGACGAACTCGCCAAGGGCAAAGCGATGGAGAAGATTCTTCGCAGTTGAATCGCATCATCGGTTCAGGTACTTCAGCGCCGATGTGGCAGCGTTGTATCCACACATTCCGTGCGCGCCGGCTCCGGGAGGTGTTGCTGCCGAGCACAAGTACAGGCCCGGAGCTCCGAGAGAATATGGATCCAGCGCTGGACGGGGGCGCAACAGGAGTTGACGCGCGTCGTTGGCTCCGGTGACGATGTCGCCGCCGACGTAGTTGACGTTGTGCATGGCCATGGCAGGAGTACTCCTGATGTGCCGCATCAAGATTCGATCCCGGAAGCCAGGTGCGAAACGTTCGATCTGGGCTTCGATGGCTGCCGTCGCATCGCCGGTGTAGCCGGCCGGTACGTGCGCGTAGCTGTATACGGGCTGGACGCCCCCGAGCGAGCGCGACGGGTCGACAACCGACTGTTGACCGACCAGAACGAAGGGACGCAACGGCATTCGTCCCCGGGCAACCTGGGCCTCGGCGTCGGCGATGTCCTTCAGACTGCCACCGACGTGCACGGTCCCGGCCGAACGCGAGTCCTCGTGCTGCCAGGGGATTCCTCCGTCGACGGCGTAGTCGACCTTGAATGCACCAGGACCGTGGCGGTACTTGCGGAGGGTGCGAGCGACCCGGTCGGGCAATCGGGATCCGGCGATACTGGCAGCGGCGGCAGGCGCGACGTCGAGTAGCACGACGTCGGCGTCACTGAGCATGTCGAGCGAGCTCACCGTGATCCCGGTCTCCACCGTTCCGCCCATATCTGTCAAAGCTGCGATCATCGCGTGCGCGATCGCCTGGGAACCGCCGCGGGCGACGGGCCAGCCGTATCGGTGCGCGGCCGCACCGAGCGTGAAGCCGATCGCCGAGGACGCGAGGGTGCCGAACGGACGAAAGGCGTGCGCGGCGACTCCAGCAAAGAGTGCCCGGGCCGATTCCCCGCGCCAGACTTTCGACAGCACATGCGCCGGCAACCCGGCCGCGGCACCGAACCGCACAAGGTCGAGAGGGTGGTGAGGCACGTGCACAGCGGGGACGAGGATGTCCTCGGTGATCCGCGGGAGACGGCGCGTCACACCACCGAATACCGTTCGCCACCGACGGCCGTCGCCCTCGAGTCCTTCCACCGTGCGCTCGAGCGACCGCCATGCAGCTGAGCCTCGGCCACCGTCGAGCGGGTGCGAGTACGACAGGTCGGGGGTGAGCCAGTGCAGGCCGTACCGAGCGAGATCGATGCGACGGGAGAACGGCGTGTCGCAGGCGAGGGGGTGGAACGCAGAGCATTCGTCGTGCAGCAACCCCGGTAGCGTCAGTTCCGAGCTACGAACGCCGCCGCCGGGGACCGTAGCGGCCTCGAGCACCCGCACTGTGACACCGGCGGCGGCCAGAGTCACGGCGGCGGCGAGGCCGTTGGGTCCACTGCCGACAACGACTGCGTGAGTCACTCGATGGAGTCATTCGTGGGCGGCGAGCTTCGGGGCTCGCCACAGGACGAAAACAGCCAGCACTCCACACAGCACTGCGAAAATGCCGAAGTACGCCGTCTGCGTGCTCCCGAATCCCCAAGCAAAGATAGCCGCGACAACCACGAGCACCACGGCCTTGACGTATTCCACTTTTTTCCGATCCATGATCGTCCTTTCGCCGATGCCGATGATTCTTTCGAGAGCGCGTGCTCTCGGTGATCCAGTGTGCCGACATCCGCTCACCACCGCACCGTCCGGACGCTGTATCGCCAGTTCGGAGGGGTAAATGGGGTTTCCGGACCGGACGGCACCACGCTGCGCCGCGGCGGACGGCGGAAACGAATTCCGGTACCGGATCCGGTCCGGAAACCCTCGCACCGGGCTGGTGCTGCGTCGTTGTGGTGACGGTGCGCGCGCGGCATTGCGAACCAGTCGGCCCGTTATGGATTCTGGTGTCGCACCACATGCAGTACCTGTCCGACAACGAAACACATCACATGAGGAGAACGAGAATGCAGCCCATCAAGATCGCGAACCGTGACATTGCCGCAGCTGCCAATCGGCACTTCACCGACGTAGCCACCGGTGTCGACACCAAGGGGGAAATTCCGGTCCTCACCACTCCGGTGACGGTCGTCACTACGCCGGAGGATCTCGCTTTGCTCACTGCGACGCTGAACGCCACCACCGCAGTCGTCAACGCCACCAACGCACACCGCGGCTGACCCGAACGGGTATCTCGACACGGCCCGAGCGTCGAGATGACGCTCGGGCCGATGGTCCCCACCTTTCGTGCCGATTCCCAAGCGAAGAGGACGCACTTCCATGAGACTTCCTTCCGAGTATCTTGCGAGATCCCGTCGCATTGCCGCTTTCGGCCAGTGCGTGTCCGCCGCCGAAGGTCTGGCGCGCAGGGACCTCTATCGATCCGGCGAGCTGCTGAGCCCACAGATTCGCCACGCTTACCCGAGGTTTGCGCGTAAGCATCCGCATCTGACCGCGCTGTTGGAGGACTACCGATTCATCGTCGGCTGCGACACCGTCAAAGCCGCTGCAGGTCTCGCGACGCTGTTTCTGCCGCATACGCGTCGACTCACCGTTGTCACCTCGACAGTCTCGGCGGTGGTGTTCGGGCTCGAGCGTTACCGCACCAACTTCGGCCGTGACGGGTCCGATCAGATGCAGGACATCATGGCGACGATCGTCGCCTTGTCCTCGGCATTTCGAGACCGCGAGGAGGCCGCCGATTTCGCGCTACGCGCCATCAACACCCAACTTGCGGTGTCCTATTTTGCCTCCGGAGCCATCAAATTGGTCTCGGACGACTGGCGTTCGGGTCGCGCGTTCGTCTCGGTGATGCGCACCGAGGCGTACGGCCATCCGCGGGCTGCGGCAGTGTTGGACAAGATCCCAGCGTCGTCGCTACTCGTTTGCTGGGGCACGATCCTCGGCGAGACGTTGTATCCGCTGCTGTATCTAGTGCCCAAGTCGGCACGGGTGCAGCGTGCCCTCCCCATCGCAGGGCTCTTCCATTTGGCTATCGGCCACTTCATGGGTCTGCCGCGTTTCGTATGGGCATTCGGTGCGACACATCCTGCTGCGTCCTACGTTCTGGAAGGTGGTTCGGCGGCGACTGCATCGTCCATCGCGGCACGAATCGGGGAGGTGGCACGTGCTGCGTGAGAACGTGCTCGGGGAACTTCGGAAAGGATCGATTCTGCCCACCCTCGGGGTGCTCGGACTGATGGGGATTGCTTCGGGGCTGCGGACCACGAGACGATCGAAGTCGTTCCGACGGGCGATTCCAGGATACGTCTCGGTCGAAACGGCGACCGGGCGACTGGAAGCAAACGTGGTTCGTGGTCGCGACGCTGACACGTCGAGCCCACTGGTCGTGTTCGAGAACGGTCTCGGCACCCCGATCGAGACGTGGCAGTGGGTGGTGGAGAACCTCCCCACAGTCAACTGCGTCCGATACAACCGCGCGGGATATGGTGAAAGCAGTCGCGGGATCGATGTTCTGGCCGGCTACCGATACGCGATGTCCGCCTTTCCTCATGCGAGAGCTGTTGTCTACGTCGGTCATTCGATAGGTGCGCTGGCCATTCACGACGTTCTCGGGCGGCTGGAGTCCGCCGATCGTCGGCCCGACCACATCGTTCTCGTCGACGGTACGGATCCGGTTCTGTTCCGCGACATGGCATGCATTCCCGAGCGGCGCGGCAAGGTGACCCAATCACTCGAGCTGGAGATTCTGTCCAGTCTGTTCGACAATACGAAGCGATCGAGAGCATTCGAGGACGATCTGGATTACCCGAAGTCCATTCATGCAGCGCACCTGGCATTCTCGTCGTGCTTGGCCAGCCAGCTCCAGGCCCGTCGCGAATTTCTCCGTTTCGTCGCCGCGCCCGATTTCGCACCGCTCCTTGTCCCGGTGTCGGTCGTTGCGGCGGACAGTGGAATCGAGGGTGCGGAGGGGCACGCCGCCGCGCAGAGAGCGCTGGCAGACCGAGTGAACGCGACGACCCTGACCGTCGTCCCGGACTCCAATCATCTGTCGGTCATCGGTTTTCGATCAAGAGCACGAGAGGTAGCAGAACATGTCCTTACTGTCGCTGAACGGTCGTCGCTCCACCCAGGACGCGCTGTGGGGATCGGCTGAGATCGGGGTCGGGGCACTGGTCACGGTCTGGGGCGTCGCCACTACCCTGCACAATTTGCCGGATCAGAAGTTCAACTACCAGTTGGCGTGGTCCAAAGTTGGCTTGACCGTGCCGAACTGGAGGTTCTTCGGCCCCAATCCTGGCATTTCGGATTCGCACTTGCTCGTCCGGAGTTTCGATGTGGACGGCACCGTGTCCGAATGGTCGGAACTGCCGCTCGCGCATCATCGTCCGCCTTGGGCGCTACTGTGGAATCCAGGCAGCCGGGGCCCCAAAGCGTTGTTCGATCTGATTCAGGCGGTGATGAGTTTGTCGATGAAATCCGGTGGTCGGTTCGGTTCGATCGAAAGCAGTCCTCCGTACCGCATGCTCGAAGAGCATGTGCGCCTCCACGCCGAGATCGGCAGCAGCACTGCCAGTGTCCAATTCATGCTTCTGCAGTCCACGCCTGATCGCAACGGAGAGCGAGAGCTGAAACCGTTGGTGGTGTCGAGGAACATTCCTGTCGGGGAACCGAAGGGGACGGGCATCAGGCGGGCATCCGACGAAGGGGCCATCGGTGCGTGAGTTCTTCGTCCGTCTGTACGAGGACGGTTGGCATGCGGACGGAGCGGTGCGGCCGGTAGGGCGCTTGTTGATCGTGGCCATGTCGTTGGCCGTTCTGAGTTCGGTTCTCTCGCTGATGTTCGTGCGGATTATCGTCGAATTCCAGCTCCGCAGATCGGGCTATGACCCGGATGGCCCACTACCGCCGTACACGAAGGAAGCGTTCTATATCGCCGACTGTGTCCGAATCGTGACGGTGCTGGCCATATTCGCCAACTACGCGCGGCTGATCAGATGGCTGGGAACGCAGAACAAGTCCAAGTACCGGTCGCTCCTGGTCATCAGCGTGATCACGGTGGCGGCGTACTGCTATCTGCTCACCACGAGCTATCCGCTGTGGATCCATGTCATCCAGGCCGTTCAGGTCGTCGTCATGTTCATGGTGTTCATTTTGCTCAACCGCAAATCGGTCCGGGAGCACTTCACAGTCACCGCAACTTGATTCTTCTGCTTACTATCTACCGAGGGTCGTGGGAATGAGTGCGCTCGGACAGCAGGGAGAATCGGTGGGGGAGACCAACGCGAGGGAAGTGTTCGGTGAAGCGCTGGCGCGACTCTACGTGCTCGCCGGCGATCCACCCCTGAAGAAGGTCGCGTCCACCGCCACGGCGCTGCAACGCAGGCGAGCGCCCACCGAGGCGGCGGTGTCCGCCCAGCGCATCAGCGACTGGCGGCGAGGTCGGGCCGTGCCGGCCAAATTCGAGTCGGTACTGCCGGTCCTGCAGGTGCTCGTCGCCGAGGCGCGTAAACGTACGCCGGAACCGCCCACGGACGGACTCTACGACCTGTCGGTGTGGTCGCGGTGGTGGACACAGTCGCAGAAGAGTCAGACGGAAACTGCTGCGCCCACGTACTCGGGAGAGTGCCCGTATCCGGGGTTGGCGGCGTTCACCGAGTCTCAGAGCGCACTGTACTTCGGTCGATCACGTAGCACGACAACGCTGCTCGACCGGATCTCGGAGGCTCGAAGCGACCGGTCCGTCCTCGTGTTGGTCGGCATGTCCGGCGCGGGGAAGTCCTCCCTGCTTCGCGCCGGCTTGGTCCAGGCAGTTCGGGACGGCCGTATCGATGGCGTGTCCGACGTCGACGTCCGGACTCCTCGTGCCGGGATGGTTGCAGCCGACGTGGACGCCGACGCGATGCTCGTCGTCGATCAGTTCGAGGAACTGTTCACCGATCGGACCGATGTCGACGCACGAGCCGCCTACGTCGCCGAACTCGTTGCGCTGGCCGAACACGTGCCGGTGGTTGTGGGTTTGAGGGCCGACTTCTACTCTCGGTGCTTGGAATTTCCGAAAATCGGGGTTGCGCTGGAGCATCATTCGATGGTGCTAGGTCCGATGACCGACGCGGAACTTCGTGAGGCCGTGGTGGAGCCGGCAAAGGCAGAAGGACTCAGAGTCGAACCGGCGCTTCTGGATACGATCATCGCCGAATTCGGATCGCGGTCCGCAGGCTCGTCCGCATCGACGGACGTGCTCTCCTCCGGAGATCGTCGCGCCGGTCGACTCCCGCTCCTGTCGCATGCGCTGCGCGCGACGTGGAGCAGGCGCCAGAACGGCAAGCTGACAGCAGCTGCGTATCGAGCCGTCGGCGGTGCGGCTGGATCCGTGGCCGAGGCCGGGGAGGCGGCGTGGCGGCGGTTGACCGATGCCCAGCAACGCGCGAGCAAAACACTGTGCATGCGGTTGGTGGCGTTCGGTACCGATACCGACGACGGTTGCCGTCGGCGCACTCGGGCAGAACTTCTGGCGGGGTTCGAGAATTCGGCACCTATCGAAGATGTCCTCGAAGTCCTTGCCGCAGCACGATTGGTGACGATCGACGCAGAATACGTATCGTTCGCGCACGATGCAGTGCTCCGGGCGTGGCCCAGGTTGGCGCGGTGGATCGAGCAGGATCGAGACAATGCCTCGCTGCGGCAGCGAGTCGAGGGCGACGCCGAGACGTGGCTGCAGCACGAGAGAGCTCACGAGTTCCTCTACCGCGGAGCGCAGTTGGTAGCTGCGCAGGGGTGGGCCAGGGACGCCGCAGACGTCCCGCCCGCCGCGGGTGAGTTCGTCGCTGCCGCAACGCATCGCGCTACCCGCGCACGCTCCTGGCTGCGTGCGGGTGTTGCGGCACTGACGGTTCTCGGAATACTCGCCACGGTCAGTACCGTGGCGGCATTCGTCGAGCGCGGCTCGGCGGTGAGCCAGCGCGACGACGCAGTGTTCGGTGAGGTGTTGGCCAAATCGGACAGCCTTCTCGAATCCGATCCGTCACTGTCTGCCCAACTATTGCTCGTAGCTCAACGATCGAGGCCCGATGACCCACGTCTGCGGAGCAGAATGATCGGTGCCGAATTGTCGCCGCTGGCCGCGTCGATGACTGGCCACGTGGGCAGCATCTACGGAGTGTCCTACAGTCCCGACGCGGCCACGCTCGCCTCGGCCGGAGCCGATGGCACGGTGCGGCTGTGGGATGTCGGAGACCCCAGTTCTCCTCGGGCACTCGGGGTTCCGCTGGAAGAGGGCTCGAACTTCGCGACGTCGGCGGTGTTCTCGCCCGACGGTTCGATTCTCGCGGCGTCGACCGGTGATGGGACTGTAGGTCTGTGGAACGTCACGGACATGGCTCATCCGGTGCGATACAGCGCGGTCCTCGACGACGATGCCGGTCCCGCGTATCAAGTGGCCTTTGCCCCAGACGGTCGGACTCTGGCTGTGGCGAAGGACGATTCGACGGTTCGGTTGTGGGACGTGACGAGGCCGGATGCCCCGCGTCCGATCGGAGCGCCCCTACTTGGACATGCCGGCCCAGTTCGTACCGTGGAGTTCTCGCCCGATGGTCGGACACTGGCGTCCGGCGGTGACGACAACACCGTTCGACTGTGGAACACAACAGATGTGTCCCGCGTGGTGCAGCGCCCGGTTCCCCTCACCGGATTTGCGAGCGTCACGCACTCGGTGGCGTTCGCCCCGCCGGGAGCACTGCTGGCTGTGGCGAGCGACGACGGTACTACCCGGCTGTGGAATGTGGACAACGCAGATGCGCCGGTACCGCTCGGGCCACCGCTGCCTGCCCAGTCCGCGGCCTCGTGGTCGGTCGATTTCGGTTCGGACGGAAACACGATGGTGACGTCCGGCAAGGACGGCTCGGCGCAGTTGTGGAGCTTGATGGACCCGGCCAGGCCGGTGCGACTCGGTGCCGCGCTGACAGGTAACGGAGGTGGCGTGCTGAGCACTGCACTCGCGCCCGACGGTAGATCCGTTGTCACCGCGGGAGACGACGGAACCGTGCGGATCTGGCAGACCCCCGACGCGGTGCAGCAGGTTCACCGCGGGCGGACAACGGGACCGTCTTTCGCCACCGACGGTTCAGTGTTCGCCACCGGTTCCTACGACGGAACGTTCGCACTGTGGCACCGGATGACGAGCGGCGCAGTGGTGCAGTCGAGTTCCGTGCCGGTGTCCGTCGGTCGGGACGGCGGCGTCGGTGTCGAGCTCGCTCCGAAAACCAACCTGCTTGCCGCGGCGTCGACGGTGGGTGGCCCGGTGCAATTGTGGGACACCGGCGACCCGGCGGCCCCGCGCGCGCGAGCCCAGATCGCCACCGATGCTCGCTTCACCAGTGAACTCGCATTCGACCCGGCGGGGACGGTGTTGTTGACACCGGCCGACGACCGGTCCGCGCGCTTGTGGGACGTACGAGATCCAGCTATGCCGCGGCCGATCGGACTGCCGCTGAGCGGCTTCGGGGGGTTTGTCACCGACGCGGTCTTCAGCAGTGATGGGCGCACCGTATGGGTAGCATCCGCGGACGACACCGTGCGTGGTTGGGCGATCTCTGCGGACGGATCGAATGCGACATCGCTACCGATCACACTGCACGGTCATTCAGGTGATGCTTCGACGATCGCGCTAGGGCCCGACGACCGGGTACTCGTCAGCGCCAGCAACGATGTGGTCCGTGTGTGGGACGTCTCCGACCCCACCCACCCCGAAGCGCTCGGCGAGCCCTTCCGAGCCGGCGGCGGAGCGGTGCAATCGCTCGCGCTCGGGCAGGACGGCTCGACGCTGGCGGTTGCCGGATCGGACGGGTCGATCGAACTGTGGGACTTCACCGATCCTGCGCATGTGCAGACGATCGGGCCGGTCAGCCGCGTCGCGCAGGCGGCCGTGACCGTGGCATTCGACCCGGCAGGCACCATGCTGTCCGCCGTCGGACAGGACGGGGTGTTGCAGACCTGGACGATGGATGACTCGGACGCCGCCGGCAGGATCTGCCGAACCACAGGCAAACTACTCACCGAGGACATGTGGGCGAGGCTGCTACCGAATCTGGAGTACCGCCCACCTTGCTGATCCGACGTCGCATCCGGTCCGGAAAGTACCTTTGCGCCGGTCACCTGGCGTGTCTGTCGATCGAGCGTGGCCGAGTCCGACTCGAGGCGGCATCGTCGGGTTCGTTGGATCCACTACGAACGAAGGACAAGTCGATGAACCAGATCACCATCACCGGCCGCGACGTCGCCCGCGGAATCAACGACCACTGGAACCAGGGCGTATCGGCAGAATCGACGCTGCCGGTCTTCACCGCCGCAACCGTGCCGACGTCGATAGCCTCGGATACCGACCTTGCGATCGTGCAAACCCCAGTGCTTGCTGCGGTTACCGGCTGACCGAACGACATCGGTCGGGACTGCGGTTCCCCGGGCCGTCGCGTTCGGGACTGCAGTCCCCCCCGGACCGCAGCGTCCTTAGAATCACGCTGAATCGAACTGTGGTCATTGCTTCGGCGCAAGACTTCACTGTGCGTCATGACAACCACAGAAAATCGTGCTCTCACCAAGAACTGGCCCGACGCTCCCACGACCGCTGCCGGATGGATTTCCCGCGCCGGTGAGGTCGCTCAACTGCTCGCAGTGGACGCCGTTGCCCGCGACAAGGGCCGCGCAGCACCCATCGCCGAGGTCCAGTTGCTCAAGGACGCCGGGCTCGTCACCCTGCTCGGCCCCGTCGAACACGGCGGGGCAGGGCAGGATTGGCCGACGGCGTACCAGGTGATCAGAACCGTCGCCGCAGCCGACGGTTCCATCGGCCAGCTGCTGGGCTATCACCTGTTGTGGTTCTGGGCTGCGCGTCTGGTCGGTACCCCCGAGCAGATCGAGGCAGTCGAAGCCGACGCCACGAAGAACAGGTGGTTCTTCGGCGGTGCCGTCAACCCGCGGGACAACGACGTCGTCGTCACCGACGAGGGCGAGACCCTTGTGTTCGACGGGTCCAAGACGTTCTCCACCGGCAGCCGCGTCTCGGACGTGACCGTGCTCGAAGGTGCCCTCGAGGGCAGTACAGATCATGTCTTCGCGATCGTGCCGTCGAACATCGAGGGCTTGTCCTTCCACGACGACTGGGACAACATCGGCCTGCGTCAGACCGAGAGTGGCAGCGTCACCATCGACAAGGTCCGGGTCGATTGGTCCAGCGCAGCAGGGTTCGTGGACAAGGCTTTTCAACCTCGTGTGTACAACACCCTCAACGTGCCGACGATCCAGCTGGTGTTCGTCAACTTCTACCTCGGTATCGCGCGGGGCGCGCTCGAGGAGGCTGCGTCGTACACCAAGGAGAAGACGCGTGCCTGGCTGCACAGCAATGTCGACAAGGCCGTCGACGAGCCGTACATCATCGACATCTACGGAGACCTGGTTTCCAAGCTCTGGGCCGTCGAGGCGCTCGCCGACGCGGTTGCGTTGGAAGGGCTGAAGATTCACGACGACGCCTGGAACGTCACCGCCGAGGAACGCGGAGATCACGAAGTGCGGGTCGCCGCAGTCAAGGCTCGCGCCACCGAGGTGTCACTCGAGATCACCTCGACGGTGTTCGAGGCACTCGGTGCGCGGGCCACGGCCAGCAAGTACGGCTTCGATCGCTTCTGGCGCAACGTGCGCACCCACACCTTGCACGATCCGGTCGCCTACAAGCGACGCGAGGTGGGGCGCTGGGTTCTCACCGGCGAGCTGCCGGCGCCCACCTGGTACTCGTAGGCCCGTCCGCCCCCATAGTTTCCGAGTCGATGGTCCATTCACCTGCACTGGACCCCGTGGGTTGGACCGTTAATGGAAATCCTAGGCTGCGAGGGCCTGGGCTCGGTATTGCACCGGGCTCAGGCCGTCGAGGCGTAGCGAGATGCGGTCGTTGTTGAACCAGTCGATGTAGTCCTCGATCGCGGTGTGCAAGGCGTCGAGGTTCAGGTATCGGGTGTGATGAAACATCTCTTCTTTGAGGTGACCGAAGAAGTTCTCGATGATCGCATTGTCGTAGCAGTTCGCTTTGCGTGACATCGACTGGATAGCTCCCGCATTGGCCAGCAACCGTCGCCACGACGAGTGCTGGTAGTGAAATCCTTGATCCGAGTGCACAATTGGGCAATCCTGTTCACCGAGGGTGTCCAATGCTGCCCGCAGGGAACGATTGGTGAACTCCGTCGTCGGGGACTTTCCGATCGAATACGAGATGATCTGGCGGTCGAACAGATCCATCACCGGAGACAGATACAACTTCGCGTCCCCGACCCGGAATTCGGTGACATCGGTGACCCACTTCTGATTCGGGGCCGCCGCCGTGAACTGACGGTCGAGGATGTTCGCAGCGACCGCCCCGACCTGTCCCTGATACGAGACATACCGTCGACGGCGTCGCACAGGGCAGGCCAACCCGAGTTCACGCATCAACGCGAGCACCGTCTTCTTCGCCACCCGCCACCCTGCATCGACGAGGACTCGGTGCACGCGTCGATGCCCGTAGCGTCGGTGGTTTGTCTCGAATGCCCTGGTCACCGCGGCTTTCAATGCGGCCTTCGGGTCGGGCCTGCGTAACTGTGCCTGACGGTAGAAGAACGTCGAGCGAGCCAGGCCGGCGACGTCGAGCAGCACATCGAGTCGGTACTGCGCCTTGAGGGCGATGACGGCAAGAACTTTCACCGTCGTCCCTGTTCCCTCAAGGCCCGCAATTTTCCCAGGTACGCCACCTGCGTCCGCAACCGCTCGTTCTCCTCACGCAGGCGGTCGAGCTCGCTGGCCTCACCCGGATCAACTCCCGCCGGTGCCGGTCGGCGACCTGCCCGTTTCGGTCGTAGCGCCTCGTCGCCGTCGCGGCGGTATCCGCGGACCCAGGGCTCGATGATTTTCGCCGACGACAGTCCGTACTCGCGGGCGAGCTCGATCTTGTTCTCTCCAGCCAGAACACGGTGCACCACAGCGAGTTTGAACTCGAACGAGAAGTGTTGTCGATCCGGTTTCTCCACCAACGCATTCCTTCCTCGAACCCGCCACCGGTCGTAGAGCAAGACCACAGCGCCCGTCCCGCCACCGACCTTCGCAGCAGCCGAGACGGCACCCACACCATCCTCGAACAACGCTACCGCCGCGACCCGCTGATCCTCGGTAAGTGAACTTCGTGCACGCATACAAAACTCCCCGGTAGTCGGAACTGAATTACTCAGTCCAACTTCCGGGGAGCAGTGCAACCCCGTCTGAGCGCGTGAATGGACCATTGACACGAACGAGAAGGATGACACGAACATGAGCACCGAAAAGATCGCCGACGCCGTCAAATTCGCGTATTGGGTACCCAATGTCTCGGGAGGCTTGGTCACCAGCACCATCGAGCAGCGCACCAGTTGGAGTTACGAGTACAACAAGAAGCTGGCCCAGACGGCCGAGAACAACGGCTTCGAATACGCCCTGAGTCAGGTTCGCTACGAGGCAAGCTACGGCGCCGAGTTCCAACACGAGTCCACCAGCTTCTCGCTCGCCTTGCTGTTGGCCACCGAACGACTCAAAGTCATTGCGGCAGTTCATCCTGGGCTGTGGCAGCCGGCGGTGTTGGCCAAGCTCGGCGCGACGGCGGACCATCTGTCCAACGGCCGGTTCGCGGTGAACGTCGTCAGTGGGTGGTTCAAGGACGAGTTCACCCACCTCGGTGAGCCGTGGCTCGAACACGACGAAAGGCACCGTCGCAGTGCAGAATTCTTGCAAGTTCTGCGCAAGATCTGGACCGAGGACGACGTCGATTTCAGGGGCGACTTCTATCGGATCCATGACTTCACCCTGAAGCCGAAGCCGCTCAATACCCCCGCGCGCCCGAACCCCGAGCTGTTCCAGGGTGGCAATTCGTCTGCAGCGCAAGAGAATGCCGGACGGTACTCGGACTGGTACTTCAGCAACGGCAAAGACTTCGACGGCGTCACCGAGCAGATCGACAACCTGCGACGCGTCGCGCGGGATCACCGGCGCGAGGTCAAGTTCGGGCTCAACGGCTTCATCATCGCGCGAGACAGCGAGAAGGAAGCCCGAGATACCCTGCGCGAGATCATCGAGAAGGCGAACAAGCCCGCTGTCGAGGGATTCAAGGGTGCGGTGCAGCAGGCGGGCAACTCGACAGGAGACAAGAAGGGGATGTGGGCCGACTCGTCGTTCGAGGATCTCGTCCAGTACAACGACGGCTTCAAAACGCAGTTGATCGGAACGCCGGAGCAAGTGGCCGAGCGGATCGTCGCCTACCGCCGCCGCGGCGTCGACCTGATCCTCGGTGGATTCCTGCATTTCCAGGAGGAGATCGAGTACTTCGGAGCCAGAGTGCTGCCGCTCGTTCGGGAACTCGAGGCTGCCGAGGCCAACGACCAGGAGCTCGTCGCGGCCCGCTGACCTGGAGTGCCGAGATCGGTCGGGTCCTTGCAGTAGCGTGAGTCGAAAGGACCCGACCGACCTGGGGTACGTAACTATCAGGATGAGGAGACGCGATGACCTACTCGCCCGGCGGCCCTGAATCAGGGGGCTCCAACTCTGGTCGCTACGGCGGAGGTGGACCGTCCTACGGCCCGTCGTCCTCGCCGAATCAGCCCCCTTCGCCTGCCCAGGGTCAAGGGCAGCCCGGCCAGGGCCAGCCGTTTCATCAGCCGACCGTCTCCAATCCTTTCGGACCTCCCGTGCCGGGCACCTCGGCACCCGGCGCGCCCGGAAGCTCAGCGCCCCAGACGAAGTCGCCGCGTGTCGGACCGTCGAACCTGCCGAGGATTCTGATCTTCGTGGTGCTTGGCCTCGGCGTCGTCAACTTCCTGCTCGGGCTGCTCGATCTCGTCACTGCCGAAGTCAGCTCGGCGCAGCAACTGCCGAGCAGCATTCAGACGTCGTTCAGCACCACATTCTTCGCATCCGGTGGCAGCGCAGTGTCGGTGGCGCTGCTGCTCGTTGCGGGCTTGACAGCGGGCGCATCGCTCGTGCAGAAAGACGCCAAGAACCAGGCCGTGGTTGCGGCCTTGGCCATCACCGGCTTCCTGGTGCTGGTCTTCGAGTCGTTCAGCCTGCCGAGCTCCGACGGCAACGAGTTCGCCAGCACCACCACCTCGCTCGGTATCGGCGCAATCCTGGTTCTCGTGCTGGGGTTCGTCCAGGCCGCCGCCGCTGTGGTCTCGCTGCTGCTCGACGCGGGCATCGTCAAGGCTCCAACGCCCAAGGCGGCCGGCTTCGGCAACCAGAACCCGCCGTCCGCATACAGCCAGCAGAACCCGTACAACGCGCCCACGACATCGTTCGGCGGGCCCTCGCAGTCCCAGAACTACAGCAATCCGCCGTCGTACGGACAGGCCACCGGCGGACTTTCGAACCCGGGTGCCCCGTCGAACTTTGGTCAGGCACCGAGCGGACCGTCGACGGGTCAGCAGCCCTACCCGGGTGGTCAGCCGCAGTACGGTGGCCCGTCCGGCTCGAACACCCCGCCACAGGGCAGCTACACCCCGCCACAGGGCGGCTACTCGCCGCCGCCGTACACCGGCCCGAGTGGCCCCGCCGCGGGCCAGGCATATCCGCCGAATCCGTACCAGTACGGTCAGCCCCCGGGGTACGGCCAGCCGCCCGCAACTCCCGCTGAGCCCGCAACGGGCGAACAGTCGACGCCCTACGGCGCACCCACCCAGGCCTTCGGTGCCACTCCCGCCGCGGACGAAGAGGGCAAACGGGACTAATTCGGCCATCACGACCGGCTTCGCGGCGCGCCTGACAGGTGCGCGGCGAAGTTGATGCAACTCTCGTGGTGATGAGCGATCTATTGAACCGAGACACTCGACGCGCCGCCGGCCCGACGGCCCGCGTCGGCACCGGGCCGAGCCCAGATCAGTCGCGGATGCTCGCCGCGGTGGCGTTCAAGACCTCAGGACTGGTCGTGGTGATCGCAACGACGCTCGTTCTGATCACCCTCGTCTCGGTCAACAGTGATCTGACCGGAACTCTCGGCGCGATCGCAGCGTCGTGGTTCGCCGTGCACCTGGTGCCTCTGAGCATCGGTGGCACCTCCCTCGGCGTCGCGCCCCTGCTGCCGACGGTGATCGTCGGCTGGTCCGTGGCCCGCACGGTCCACCACGCGGTGCACACTGCGACCGACACCCGGATGGTTCGGTGGGTGGTGGCGGCGTCGATCGCGGGCCCGCTCGCCGTGACGGCCGTTGCTCTGGCCGTCGCCAAGGATGCGTCGGCGGTCATCGGGCTGTCGAGCCCCAACGCGCTCGTCGCTTTCGCCTGGGTCGCGGGCGTACATGCGGCTGCTTCCGGAATGGGATTGTTGTCGGCGCGCTGGGACTCGCTGGTGGTCCGCCGCGGACTCCCGGACTGGGTTCGTGCGCTCGTCGCGCCCTCGGTGCGGGTGCTGTCACTGCTTGCGGCGGGCGGCGGCACGGTCGTGCTGTTCGCCCTGCTCGCTTCGTGGCAGACCGCCGGATCGCTGCTCGAACGCGGCCACGATGTTGTCGGCATGCTCGGGCTCACAGTTCTGTCGATCCTGTACCTGCCCAATGTCCTGGTGGGTGCACTCGCCGTCGCGACCGGATCGACAGCCGGGTTCGGCGATGCAGCGGTGAGCCTGTTCTCCACGACGGGCGGCCCGCTTCCGCCGTTGCCGATCCTGGCCGTCTTCCCCGACGGCCCGGCACAGGCGATCTGGGCCGTGATGCTCGTCGTTCCGATCGGTGCCGGGCTGTTGCTCGGCCGTGACTGCGCAATCCGCAGCGTCGACGTGCAGGTTGCCCTGTCCTCGGTGTGGGTGATCGCAGCGGCAGTCGGCTCACTCGCCGCAGTGCTCGGATACGTCGCGGGTGGGAACCTCGGAACCTTCGGGACCGTCGAGGTGACGGTGTGGAGCTTCGGGCTGCTGACATTCGCGTGGCTGGGCGTGATCGGCTCGGTCTCCGCAGCTGTCGTCGTGTGGCGTCGAGCAGAACCAGAGCCCGCCACCGAGGACTCCACCGAGCCCGCCGCCGAGGAGCCGGTCGAGCCGACCGCCGCCGTGGCCATCGAAGCGGCTCCCACCGAACCCTCCGACACCGAACCGTCCGAGGTCGTCGCCGAATCAGAGGATGTCGTCGAAGCGGAGGTCGTGGACGAAGTTCCGGGCGAACCGGTCGAATCACACACCGCAGAGGCGACCGAATCATCTGCCAAGTCGGGCACCGACGAGCCTCTGGAAGCCGAGATCGTCGCCCCACCCGTCGACGGGGACGAGGCGTCGAGCAGCACACAGGACGGACCTGCCCGGTAGGTGCGCGGGGCGCAGCGACTAGGCTTTCCGCTGGTTCGATCGATCCGCCTCGATATTTCAGGAGTAGTGCGCTGACTGCCTTGCGTGAGACACCCGCGCGGGTCGTCGTCCTCGCATCGGGGACGGGCTCGCTGCTGCAGTCGCTGATCGACGCCACCGAAGCACAGGACTACCCGGCCCGCATCGTCGCCGTCGGCGTCGATCGAGACTGCGATGCCGTCCGCCGTGCGGACGAGGCCGGGATACCGCATTTTCGGGTCGGGCTGAAGGACTATGCCGATCGGGCCCACTGGGACATCGCGCTCACCGATGCCGTCCTGCGTCACGAGCCCGATCTGATCGTCACCGCCGGCTTCATGAAAATCCTCGGTGGACGATTTCTCGACGCTTTTGCCGGACGCATCATCAACACTCACCCTGCACTGCTGCCGTCGTTCCCGGGCGCACACGCCGTTCGGGACGCCCTCGATCACGGCGTCAAAGTAACCGGTTCGACGGTTCATCTGGTCGATTCCGGTGTCGATACCGGCCCGATCCTGGCTCAGGAAGCCGTCCCGGTACTCG
This sequence comes from Rhodococcus sp. MALMAid1271, assembly GCF_049195265.1. Taxonomy (NCBI): domain Bacteria; kingdom Bacillati; phylum Actinomycetota; class Actinomycetes; order Mycobacteriales; family Nocardiaceae; genus Rhodococcus; species Rhodococcus sp. MALMAid1271. Next base: position 78,015 of record NZ_JBMIRQ010000044.1, read on the forward strand.
ACACCGACGACGAACCGGCGTTGCACGAACGCATCAAAACTGTCGAGCGACGGTTGCTGGTCGACGTGATCGCAGCCGTGGCCGCCACAGGTATCACCTCCGATGGACGAAAGGCTCAGATAATCCGATGAGTGAACGTAAAGCAGTGCGCCGCGCGCTGGTCAGCGTCTACGACAAGACCGGACTGATCGAACTTGCGACCGGCCTGCACGGTGCGGGCGTCGCTCTGGTGTCCACCGGATCGACCGCCGCGAAGATCGCCGACGCGGGAATCCCCGTCACCAAGGTCGAGGATCTGACCGGATTCCCCGAGACCCTCGAAGGTCGCGTCAAGACGCTGCATCCCCGTGTCCACGCTGGAGTCCTCGCCGATACCCGTAAGCCCGAACATCTTTCGCAGCTCGAAGACCTGGGCATCGAGGCCTTCGAGCTGGTCGTGGTGAACCTGTATCCGTTCACCGAGACCGTGAGCAGTGGCGCAACCCCGGACGAATGCGTCGAGCAGATCGACATCGGCGGACCCTCGATGGTGCGCGCCGCCGCCAAGAACCATCCCTCGGTAGCCGTGGTGGTCGATCCATCGCGATACGAGGACGTGCTCACGGCCGTCACCGGTGGTGGGTTCACCCTCGCGGAGCGCACTTCGCTTGCGGCGCAGGCATTTCAACACACCGCGGCCTACGACGTTGCGGTGGCGTCGTGGATGAGCAACGTGCTGGTCGAGTCCGAGTCCTCGTTCCCGGAGTGGATCGGCGGAACCTGGGACCGCTCGGCGGTGCTGCGTTACGGAGAGAACCCGCACCAGAAGGCAGCGCTGTACGTCGATCCTGCCGGCTCGGGCATCGCGCAGGCGGAGCAGTTGCACGGTAAAGAGATGTCGTACAACAACTTCACCGACTCCGACGCGGCCTGGCGGGCGGCGTTCGATCATTCCGGGCCCACCGTCGCCATCATCAAGCATGCGAACCCGTGTGGCATTGCCGTCGGCGAGGACATCGCCGAGGCGCATCGTAAGGCTCATGCCTGCGACCCCGTGAGTGCCTACGGCGGCGTCATCGCGGCCAACCGTGAGATCACCGTCGAGATGGCCGAGCAGGTAGCCGAGATTTTCACCGAGGTCATCATCGCGCCGTCCTACGCCGATGGTGCCCTCGGAGTTCTCAAGCGCAAGAAAAACATTCGCGTGCTGCTGGCGCAGGCACCGCCAAAGGCAGGCGTCGAACTCAAGCCGATCTCGGGCGGAACCCTGCTGCAGCAGCGCGATGTACTCGACGCCGAGGGCGACGATCCTGCCCAGTGGACCCTTGCGGCCGGCGAGCCTGCCGACGAGCAGACCCTGAAGGATCTCGAATTCGCTTGGCGGGCAGGACGAGCCGTCAAGTCCAACGCGATTCTGCTGGCCCACGACGGTGCTTCGGTCGGCGTCGGAATGGGGCAGGTCAATCGCGTCGATGCTGCCCATCTCGCGGTGCAGCGGGCAGGGGATCGGGTAGTGGGATCCGTGGCATCCTCCGATGCGTTCTTCCCGTTCCCCGACGGCCTCCAGGTGCTGATGAATGCGGGCGTCAAAGCCGTTGTGCAGCCCGGTGGTTCGGTTCGAGACAACGAGGTGATCGCCGCGGCGCAGGATGCCGGAGTGACGCTGTATCTGACGGGTTCGCGGCACTTCGCGCACTGAGCGTCCCCGCCGAACTCGAAGTTAGGGATGGATTTCCGGCGAAATCCGTCCCTAACTTCGAGCTCGGCTAGACCTTTGCCCCCGCTGCGCGCAACTTGTCGCGAACCCGCGCCGCAATGCCCCATGGATCGGTGCGCAGTTGCAGTGCGCTCACCCTGATCACGGTCCAGCCGAGTGCTTCGAGTAATTGTTGACGCTCGATGTCCCAGGCTCGCTGCCTTTCGTCGGACCAGTGCTGCTCGCCGTCGTACTCCACCGCCACTTTCCAGCGTGCCCATCCGATGTCGATGCGCGCGAACACTCTGCCGTCCGACCCCACCACTTCGATCTGTGTTTGCGGTCGAGGCAGGCCGGCGGCCATGAGTGCCAGTCGGGTACGCGTCTCCTGCGGTGATTCCGCACCTGCGTCGACCACGTCGAGTACGGCTCTCAACTGGACGATCCCGCGCGCCCCACCATGACGTTCGGCAAGCCGGGTGATGTCCGAGATGCCAACCCCGGTCGCACGACACAATGCATCCAGACGTGCCACGGCGGTGCCGAAGGGTGCGCGACGGCCCAGATCGTAGGCAGTTCGGGCGGCGGTGGTGACGACCACTCCATCCACTGTCTCGATTTCGTTCGGTGCCAGCTTGTCGAAGCCGATCCGGAGCCCATCGAACATCCGTCTGTGTTCGGCCCAGATGAGCTCGGCATCCTGGTCTGCCGAGATCCAGCGCGATCCGTGGATTGCCGCGGCACTGACGCCTGCGACCACCGCCTTACCTCGGGAGTACAACCACGCTGCCCTTGCTTTGGTGGGAGCGTCCAGTTCGCTACCCGGGTCGATGTAGACGTCACGATAGATTCGTCGAAACTGGGCTCGAAGTTGCTGACGGGTGACGAGTCCGTTGGCGATTGCCTCGGATCCGACGAACGGTGCGCTGTCCATCCACGCACAGTGGCATCGGATTCAGGCGAAAAGTGGGCCGAGCGCCGGTTGTGGATGAACAAGATAGTTGTCCACAGTTATGCGCCTGTAATTGATCTCGGGCCCCGGTGTGCATCGACCGCCGAACTCGAAGTTATGGACGGAATTTGCGCGAATTTCGTCCATAACTTCGAGTTCGGCGGAGTACTGGATGGCAGCAAGTGCCAAACGCTCGTAGCGTGGAGAAGTGACCTCTACCAAACCTGGCATCTCCACTCTCGGTGAACTCACGGCATCCGGCCATCGGCAGCGGTCGATCAAGGAAGAGCTGCGGGAGAACCTTCTGAAGGCCCTGCGGGACGGCGAAGATCCGTGGCCGGGGATTCTCGGATTCGGCTCGACGGTATTGCCGCAGTTCGAGCGAGCAATTCTGGCCGGTCATGACGTGGTGCTGCTCGGCGAGCGAGGGCAGGGCAAGACACGTTTGCTGCGCACCCTGAATCTGCTGCTCGACGAGTGGGTGCCGGTCATCGCCGGGGCCGAGCTCGGTGAGCATCCCTACGAGCCGATCACGCCCGCGAGCATCCGTAGAGCCGCGGAACTCGGCGACGACCTGCCCATCGAGTGGCGACACCGCAGTGAGCGCTACGCCGAGAAGCTCGCGACCCCCGATACCTCGGTGGCCGACCTTGTCGGTGACGTCGACCCGGTGAAGGTGGCCGAGGGCCGCAGCCTCGGCGACCCGGAAACCATTCACTTCGGACTGGTCCCGCGCAGCCACCGCGGCATCGTGGCGATCAACGAACTGCCGGATCTCGCCGAGCGCATCCAGGTGTCGTTGCTCAACGTGATGGAGGAACGCGACATTCAGGTCCGCGGTTACACGCTGCGGTTGCCACTCGACGTCATGTTGGTGGCGAGCGCCAACCCCGAGGACTACACCAATCGCGGACGCATCATCACCCCGCTCAAGGACCGCTTCGGTGCCGAGATCAGGACGCATTACCCCCTCGAGCTCGACGACGAGGTAGCCGTCATCGACCAGGAAGCGGATCTGCAGGCCGTCGTCCCGACGTATCTGCTCGAGGTGCTGGCTCGATTCACCAGGCTGCTGCGGGAGTCGCCCTCGGTCGATCAGCGCTCGGGTGTCTCCGCTCGATTCGCGATCGCGGCCGCCGAAACCATCGCTGCCGCGGCCGTGCATCGAGCCGCGATACTGGGTGAGGCGGAGCCTGTGGCTCGTCCGGTCGATCTCGGCACCATCATCGAGGTACTGCGCGGCAAGGTGGAATTCGAATCGGGTGAAGAGGGACGGGAAGTCGAGGTCCTCGAACACATGCTTCGCCGCGCGACGGCCGATACCGTGCGGGCACATCTGGGAGGCATAAATCTCGCAGCGCTGGTGACAGCCGTCGAGACGGGCGAGCCTATCGTCACCGGAGACCGGATCACCGCCAAAGCGCTGCTGGACGAGCTGCCGGACGTGGAGGTCATCGGCGATATCCACGAGCGGCTGAACGCGACCTCGGACGGCGAGAAGGCCGCCGCCGTCGAACTCGCTCTCGAAGGCCTCTACCTCGCGCGGCGGATCTCCAAGGACCCCGACGACGACGGCCAGACGGTGTACAGCTGATGCGTCGCTCCAGATACGGGCGATACCACGACGGGCCGGATCCCCTTGCGCCGCCGGTGGATTTACGCGAGGCACTCGACGCCATCGGGGAGGAGGTGCTCGAGGGTGCGTCGCCGCGGCGCGCATTGCAGGAGATGTTGCGGCGCGGGACGAAGAACATGCGCGGCCTCGACGACCTGGCCGCGCAGGCGGCCAAGCGTCGGCGAGATCTGTTGAAGAAGAACAACCTGGACGGCACGTTGCAGGAGGTGCGTGAGCTTCTCGACAAGGCGGTGCTCGAGGAGCGCAAGGCATTGGCGCGTGCCCTCGACGACGATGCGCGGTTCCAGGAGATGCAGATCGGTGATCTCTCGCCGTCCACTGCCCAGGCGGTGCAGGAGCTGTCGGACTACGACTGGCGCTCCTCCGAAGGGCGGGAGAACTACGAGAAGATCAAGGACCTGCTCGGACGCGAAATGCTCGACCAGCGCTTCGCGGGCATGAAGCAAGCCCTCGAAGGCGCCACGGACGAAGACCGCCAGGCCATCAGCGAGATGTTGAAAGACCTCAACGAGCTGCTCGATGCCCACAACAAGGGCGAGGACACCGACGAGCAGTTCGACGAGTTCATGAACAAGCACGGCCGGCATTTTCCGGAGAATCCTAAGAATGTCGACGAGCTGCTGGACTCCCTGGCTCAGCGGGCAGCCGCAGCGCAACGATTGCGCAACTCGCTGACTCCCGAGCAGCGCGCGGAGCTCGATGCATTGGCGCAGCAGGCCTTCGGCGACTCGAACCTGCTGAACCAGCTCGATCGGCTCGATCAGAATCTGCAGCAGGCCAGGCCCGGTGAGGACTGGGACGGTTCGCAGAACTTCCGCGGCGAGAACGGTATGGGTCTGGGCGACGGTACCGGGGCACTGCAGGACATCGCCGATCTCGAGAATCTGGGAAATCAGCTGTCGCAGCAGTACAACGGTGCCGCGTTGGACGATATCGACGCCGACGCGCTGCGCAAGCAGCTCGGCCCCGAGGCGGCGGCCGACGCCAGGATGCTCGCCGAGATCGACAAGGCGTTGCGACAGCAGGGTTTCATGGACAAGGGTGCCGACGGGCAGTGGCGCTTGTCGCCGAAGGCGATGCGTCAGCTGGGCCAATCGGCCTTGAAAGATGTGGCGGGCACCATCTCTCGTCGAGGAGGCGAGCGGGACACCCGCAAGGCAGGTGCGATGGGGGAGCCGACGGGAGCGTCGAGGGTCTGGGAGTTCGGCGACACCGAACCGTGGGACGTCACGCGTACCGTCACCAACGCAATAGTGCGTACAGCGGCCGAGGGTTCCGGATTTCCGGTGCAGCTGCAGGTGAGCGACGTGGAAATCAGCGAGACCGAAACCCGAACACAGGCCGCTGTGGCACTGCTGGTCGATACCTCGTTCTCGATGGTGATGGACGGCCGTTGGGTGCCGATGAAGCGCACCGCCTTGGCGCTCAATCACCTGGTGAGTACCCGGTTCCGCGGCGACGATCTGCAACTCATCGGATTCGGCAGGCACGCACAGACGTTGACGGCATCGGAGCTGGCCGGATTGGACGGTGCCTACGACCAGGGCACCAATCTGCACCACGCGCTGATGCTCGCGGTGCGTCATCTGCGCAGGCATCCCAATGCACAGCCGGTGGTGTTGATCGTCACCGACGGTGAGCCGACGGCGCACCTGGAACCGGACGGTCACGCGTACTTCGATTACCCGCCGTCGCCGAGGACGTTGGGACTGACCGTGCGGGAGCTCGATACCGTCGCCAAACTCGGTGCGCAGGTGACGATCTTCCGGCTCGGCGACGATCCCGGATTGGCGCGTGTCGTCGACAAGATGGCCGAGCGAGTGGGTGGACGGGTCATCGCGCCCGATCTGGACGGCCTCGGTGCTGCGGTGGTGACCGACTACCTCAAGCGTCGGCGATCGTAGTTATTTCTCCGCTGCCTTGATGTCCACCGACACGCCGCCCCAGAACGCGAAGCCGGTGATGACAACGCGCGGTGCACCGGGATGTGTTGCGCTGACGTGCTCGAAACCGCCCATGATGCCCATGCCGCGGACCTCGACGCTCACTCCGGGCGGCACGGTGACCTCGATGCCGCCCATGATGGCGACGCAGTTGATGGTGGTTTCCTCGGTGGTGAACGACGCTCGGCGTAGGTCGAGTTCGATACCTCCCCAGAACGCGACGGCATCGATGCGTGCGGCTGTGGTCCACTCGCCTTTGCGGACGGCACCGCTCATGATCGCGATCACGCGGTCGTTCGAGGAGCCACCGGATGGTGTTGTCGTCGGTGGCGGGGACAGCACCAGATCGCTGGTCAGCAGATCGAGCTCGCCGTAGGTTGTGGCCCGGTACGCAGCCGCGGTGCGTTCGTCGTACTCGCTCACGGTGAGCTGGCCGTGTGCGAAAGCATCGCTGAGCAGCTGGGCGACGAGGGTCCTGTCGGCGTCGGCGGCGCGCACTCGGCTTCGATCTCGGTCGGGGAGATGATCGCTCACGGCCCGGACCTTACCGTCGTGGGGTTCAGGCCGCATTCAGGATGGTGCGGTTGCCGAGAGGCGATGCCAGGGTCACCTGCATCGTGGCGTAGACCGCCACCATGATGCAGGATTTGTCGGCGGCGTCGGGCCGGGTGCCGGTGCGCAGTTCGATGGTGACGGTGGTGTCGGTCTCGTCGACCGTGGCGTCGGCGCCGTAGCACTCGGGGGTGCCGGTCACGAAATGCACTGCGATCGTATTGGGGGAGACCTGGCTCCACGATTCGAATGGAGTGGTGGTGGCGCGAAGCAGATCCGGTGTCGGCTCGAACATCGTGCCGACGTCGCCGACGGGTACCTCGTGCGGAACCGGAGGGGCGCTGGGCGGCTGGACGAGGCCGACAGGATTGGTGGCACTGCGCGTCGGCGTTGTCTCCTCGTCGCTACCGGTGGCGCTGCTACAGCCGACCAGCAGCAGGCACAACATGACACCTGCAGCGAGAAACCTCATGCATTCAAAGTAGCGCTGGGAGCTGAGGAGAACCTTTGCGTTCGGCTCAGGCGAGTAAGACTGTCACGAGCGCGATGACGGGGATCGAGACGAGCGTGGTCACGAACGCAGTGTCGCGGGCGAGCACCACACCGCGCTGGTAGCGGCTGGCGAACACGAACACGTTCTGCGCGGTGGGCAGTGCCGAGATGACGACGATGGCGAAGAGCTCGTGGTCCTCCAGGCCGAAGACGAACCGGGCCATGAGGTAGCCGAGTACCGGCTGCAACGCCATCTTGAACACCGTCGCGAGGGCCACGTCCCGCCGCGGACTGATGCCCTTCTGCAGTACTCGCGCGCCGTAGAGCGAGAGTCCGAAGGCCAGCAGCGCACCGGGGACGGATGCATTTCCGAGCAGGCGGAACGGTTGCATCAATGCCTCGGGCAACTCGAATCCGGTAACGGACAGCACGAGCCCTGCTGCGCCCGCCAGCACGATCGGATTCCGGAACGGCGTCGTGACGGTTTTGAACAGCGAGACCTTGTCGATCTTGGTCGAGATGTCGAGAATCGTCACCGCGATCGGGGTGTAGATCATGATTTGGAACAGCAGCAGGGGAGCGACGAAGTTGGCGTCGCCGAGTACGAAGACAGCGATGGGGATGCCCAGGTTCGCGGCATTGACGTACGAGCTCGCCAGCGCGCCGATGGTCGCGTCGGGCACGGCTCGGGTGAGCACCAGCTTCGCTACGACGAAATAGATGGCACCGACGAGCAATGCAGTGGTGCCTGCGACGGCCAGCGTGGGCGAGAGAATGACCGACACATCGGAGCCGGCGAGGGTGACGAACAGCAGCGCGGGCGTCGCGACGAAGAAGACGAGTCGGCTCAGGACGAACTGGCCGTGTTCGCCGAGCACTCGTAGATGCGCGAGCAGGTATCCCAGAGCGATGACGACGAAAATGACGGTGAAGCCCTCGAGTACGCCGGACATCGTCGAATGCTCATTTCTTGCTGGGAACGACAGAAAGGCCACGCAGCCGGACGGCTACGTGGCCTTTCTCGAAAACTTATTCAGCGGCTGGTGAACGGCAGCAGTGCCATTTCACGAGCATTCTTCACTGCGACAGCGACCTGGCGCTGCTGCTGCGGGGTGAGCCCGGTGACGCGGCGGCTACGGATCTTGCCGCGGTCGGAAATGAACTGACGAAGAAGGTTGATGTCCTTGTAGTCCACCGTGGTGACCTTGGCGGCGTTCAACGGGTTCTTCTTGGGTCGACGGCCTGCCTCTGCGCGGACCTTCTTCGACGGTGCTCTCTTGACTGCCATCTGAAACCTTTTCCCTTTACCAGCTCGACTTGTGGACGCCTGGCAGCTCCCCGCGGTGGGCCATCTCGCGCATTTTCACGCGGGACAGTCCGAATTTCCGTAGGTAACCGCGCGGACGTCCATCCGCAGCGTCACGATTGCGCAATCGTACCGGACTGGAGTCACGCGGCAGACGCTGCAGTGCGGCTTGGGCGTGCGCGCGCTCGGACTCGCTGCTCGAGGGCTTGCGGATGGTCTCCTTGAGCTCTGCCCGACGCGTTGCCCAACGGGCGACGAGGACCTTGCGCTGCTCGTTCTTCTCGATCTTCGACTTCTTCGCCACAGCTCAGCGCTCCTCTCTGAAATCCACGTGTTTGCGCACCACCGGGTCGTACTTCTTCATGACAAGTCGGTCGGGGTCGTTGCGGCGGTTCTTGCGGGTGACGTAGGTGTAGCCGGTTCCGGCGGTCGATTTGAGTTTGACGATCGGGCGGACGTCTGTGCTCTTGCTCATCAGATCTTCTCCCCACGTGCGCGCAGTTTCGCCACCACGGCGTCGATGCCGTCGCGATCGATGGTCTTGATGCCCTTGGCCGAGAGGGTGAGGGTGACGCGGCGGCCGAGGCTCGGCGCGTAGTAGGTCTTGCGCTGGATGTTCGGGTCCCATCGGCGGCTGGTGCGCACATGGGAGTGCGAGACCGATTTTCCGAATCCGGGGCTGCGTCCGGTGACTTGGCAGTGCGCTGACACGAGCGTTCCTATCTTGCCGTTATGACAATCGTTTTCGACAAAGTGCTACGACGAATGTAGCGTGCATTCACAGGGAATGACAATCGTTGTCGAAAAGAAGGGTGCTCGTGAACAACTCACCGGACGATCGAACGCCGATGGTCCTCGTCTCCGGCTGGACCGGAGCCATGGACGCGGTCGTGTCCTCGCTACTGACGCCCGGGACCGTCGCAGTCCGCCACGACCTGAGCCGCGTCACCGAGGGCGTCGTGCGCCGCACACTGTCCGTGTCGGGTGAAAGCCCGCGCGAGACCATCCTGGAACTGGCACACGGCTGTGTCTCGTGCACGCTCCGCGAGGACCTGCTGCCGCTGCTGCGCGCACTGTCCATGCGCAGCAACGTCCATCGCATCGTGCTCGCGATGGACCCCGCACTCGAACCCGAGGCACTGTGCTGGGCCGTCGAGAACGTCGTCGTGGCGGGCGTCGTCGGGCAGATCGACGGGCCGGCCGCCCGAGACGTTCGCATCGAGGCCGTGATCGGCTGTCTCGATGCCGCGACCTGGTTGGCCGACGCCACCGGCGACGATGCGCTGGCCGACCGCGGTGTCGTCGCCAGCGGTGACGACGATCGAACCGTCGCGCAGCTCGTCGTCGGGCAGGTCGACTACGCCGACGCGCTCGTCGTCACCGCAGGACCCGATGTCGACGCGTGGGAGCGGGCCCGGCTCGCAGCCGTCCTCGCGCGGTTGGCACCCAACGCACCCGTCGTCTGGGTTTCGCAGGACTCGATGGTCGACGCGCCCGCGCTGCTCGCGTCCATTCCTTTCGATGCCCGGCGAGGTGAGATCACGGACGCCCACTCACCGCTGTTGCGCGGTGAGCCGCCGCTGACCGTCGACTGCGGGGTCGCGCTCGTCGAGTTCACCGCCACTCGGCCGTTCCACCCGGAGCGTCTGCACGAGGCCATCGACGTATTGCTCGACGGCGTCGTCGCGGCGCGGGGCAGGGCGTGGGTTGCCACCCAGCCCGATGAGGCGCTCTGGATCGAATCTGCCGGTGGCGGACTACGAGTGGCGAGCGCCGGAAGGTGGCTTGCCGCAATGACTCCGGTGGAACAGGACCGCGTCGATACCACCAGGCGGGCGATGGCCGCGCTGCGGTGGGACGAGCAATTCGGTGATCGAGACACCTCCCTGGTGATCCTGGTACATGCCGCCGACCCCAGCGAGATCGACCGAACCCTGCAGTGGGCGTTGGTATCCGACGACGAAATGATCGACCCGTCGGCCTGGTCCTCCTGGACCGACCCGTTCGGCCAGTGGCACGAAGACCCCTGCGAGAGCAGCGAATCCCCGTACGCAGAACAATCTCGAGAGGCAACAGAATGAAACCAGGCATCCACCCCGACTACCACCCGGTCGTGTTCCAGGACTCGAGCACCGGCAACAAGTTCCTCACCAGGTCAACCGTCACGTCCGCACGCGAGACCGAGTGGGAAGACGGCAACACCTACCCCCTGATCGTCGTCGATGTCTCCTCCGAATCGCACCCGTTCTGGACCGGAGCCGCACGCGTGATGGACACGCAGGGCCGCGTCGAGAAGTTCGAGAAGCGATACGGCCGCCGAAGCCGAAAGGACGCCTGAATCATGGCTGTTCCGAAGAGAAAGATGTCGCGCTCGAACACCCGAAGCAGGCGGGCGCAGTGGAAGGCAGTCGCCCCCGATCTGGTGACGGTGCGTGTTCAGGGGCGAGAGTTGCGAGTGCCGCGCCGACTGGTCAAGGCAGTCCAGGCCGGGGTGTACGACCCCACCTGACCCCGT
>NZ_JBMIRQ010000045.1:0-1358 GCF_049195265.1 Rhodococcus sp. MALMAid1271
TGAATCACCCTAGGTTTTGTGCCGCCTCCAGTTGGTGCTGATCCTCGGTGCCGAGGCCAGAGTAGTGGAGCGTTTCGTATTCGATCGGGGGCATCTGGCCGATGCTCGAATGCAACCGTCTGTGGTTGTACCACTCGACCCAACCAGCGGTCGCGAACTCGACGTCGGAGAGCGTTTTGTACGGCCCGGCATGGAAGATCGTCGTGCGGATGCACTCGGTCTTGTACAGCCCGTTCGCGGATTCGGCTAGGGCGTTGTCGTAGGCGTCCCCGACCGATCCGATCGATGCCGCGATCTCCTCTAGCTTCAGCCTTTCGGTCAGCATGACCGACGTGTACTGACTGCCGGCATCCGAATGATGTATCAGCTCAGCAGCTTTCACTGCATGGCCCTCCCTCTTGCGTTGCCACAGCGCCATCCGAAGCGGGATCGTCACCAGGTCCACAGTCTTCGATGTCGATGCATGCCACGCGACGATCCGACGCGAGAACACGTCGATGATGAACACGACGTACACCCACCCGGCCCATGTTCGGCAATAGGTGAAGTCGGTGACCCACACTCGGTTCGGTTCAACAGCGCTGAATTGCCGATTGAGCAAGTCGGTGGCCCGAACACCGTCGGCCGACGCGATAGTCGTCCGAATCCCCTTCGATCGACGAATACCATTGCGGCACAGCAACTTCATCGCTCGGTCAACCGCGCCGTAGGACACCCCGGGCAGTACGGTCCGGTCGAGATGAGCGTGCATCTTCACCCTGCCGTACAGCCCTTCCGGTGTCATCTTCCGGCGGCCGCCCTCGTCGGTGCACCACACCGTCGAGCGCACCGCATCGACGACTCGGGCGTCGGAGACAGTGCGCGCCGCGGGCTTGCGTGAACGCCACGCCCGGTAGGTTCTCGCGGCGATCTTGCAGCCCTGATCACGCAGGACGCGGCAGATCGACTCGACCGCATAACCGTTGGCACGCAACGTATCTATGAAGTTCATGATCATCGGTTGCGGGGGTCGAGTTCCCCCGCGAAGAAAGTCGTAGCCGCTTTGAGAATCGCGACATCCTCGCGGAGCTGCTTGTTCTCCGCTTTGAGTTTTTTGATCTCGGCGGATTCCTTCGAGGTTGTCCCGGTTCGCGCTCCAGCATCGACCTGGGCCTGCACTGCCCAGCGTCGTACGGTCTCGTGGCCGACGCCGACCTGCTTGGCGATCGCCTCGGCGGCCGCTGTCAACGACGCGTATTCCGCACCGTGGTCCGCGAGCAACCGCAGGGCCCTCGCGCGGACCTCCGGATCGATTTTCTTGGGCATGTGCTCATCCTTCCTGACTCAGAAGGAAGCGGCATCAAACCTGGGGTGATTCA